>NZ_JAGTJY010000580.1:0-398 GCF_018195695.1 Achromobacter sp. Marseille-Q0513
CGAACTGCGCGATGCCCTGTGCCTGTTCCAGCCAGGCGTGGAGGACATGCCCGGCGATCCGGCCGAGAACCTGCTGTCGATGGTGCAAACCGTGATGCGGGAGGTGCTCAAGACCGTCAACGGTCAGTTCATCTCCAAGGCACCTGACACCGAGCAGTACTACCTCGACCTCAAGAAGGACATCGATTACGACGCGCAGATCGAAAAGCGTGCCGAAGCCCTGTCCGACGACGCTCTGGACCGCGCCTACTACAGCGCCATCAAGGCGCTGATGGAGTGCAGCGACGACCTGCGCTACCCCGGTTTCCAGATCTGGCAGTACCAGATCGAGTGGCAGGAGCGCCGCGTCGAGCGCATGGGCTACCTGTTCTTTGGTGCCCCGAATGACCGGCCCACGG
>NZ_JAGTJY010000581.1:0-397 GCF_018195695.1 Achromobacter sp. Marseille-Q0513
CCTCTGCTATGCGCAAGTGCCATCACGACGGGATGGGCAAGGACGTTCGACACACCAGCAGGTACACCGTTCGATACGGCAAGCACTCTGCGGGATATTGAAATATTACTTATCGAAAGTGGTTGAAGTTCGAACAATAGTCAAGGCGCTGGGCTTCTTGAGCCGCTCCTTCATAGGAGAACGACGTTGGGGGGGGCGACGACTTGCGATGAATTAGGACCTGGCTGATTCAAGAGCAGTGCAAGTGGTGGAAGAATTCGTTCGACTCTCCGCGGAACCTACTCATCCTGCACACGCACACCATGATCGATACCATTCTTGTCGTCGACGAATACGACACGCACCGTGTGAAACTTGCGAGCGTATTCCGCGAGATCACAGGCGCAGATGTCAGTAC
>NZ_JAGTJY010000582.1:0-395 GCF_018195695.1 Achromobacter sp. Marseille-Q0513
GTTGGTTCAGTGCAGCAGCGTCGAGGCGGGCGCGTCGATCATGAGCAGCGCGAGGAGCGTCCCAAGGTCACGCATCGTCATCGCGGGAAGTCGGAACGGCACGCCCTGGGTGTGCGCGCATCGCATATCGTTTGCCAATCTGATAAAGTCGAGCTTCATCACAGTTCTCCTTGCTAGGGGGGGTTGAGATGTCGCCCCTGCCGGTTGCCGCCGGCGGGGGCTTTTCATTTGTGTCGTCAGAAGGGAATGTCGTCCAGGGCGGTGCTCGATTGCTCGCGCTGGTCAACCGTCGCACCCTCGGCGCCTTCGGCCGCGCTATCGCGCGCGCCGCCGCCAAGCATTTGCATGTCCGTCGCGATGATTACCTTGCGCTGCCGCTTCTCGCCCTTGGCGTC
>NZ_JAGTJY010000583.1:0-395 GCF_018195695.1 Achromobacter sp. Marseille-Q0513
ACGCCTGAGGCGAGCCTGGCCAGAATCCTTGCCTGGCTGGACGCGTTTCCACGTGTCAGCTGGTCCCGTAGCCGGGAAAGTCCCAGTGATTTTCAGACAGTGCGCTATATGTCGCTGGTTGATATCTATACGTTATTTACGTATATTTGATACGTGCATGCCATGAAGGCCTTGTTCATCGAGTTGCCCGCGTTTCTGCGTCATCGGTCCCGTTACCTCGATGATGATGGTTTTCGCGGCTTGCAGGACACCATGATGCTGCGGCCCGATGCCGGTGACCTGATCGAAGGCACTGGCGGGCTGCGCAAGCTGCGCTACGGCGATGCGCGCCGAGGCAAGGGCAAGCGCGGCGGCTTGCGGGGGATCTACTACTGGTGGGACGGCGGTTTGCAATT
>NZ_JAGTJY010000584.1:0-394 GCF_018195695.1 Achromobacter sp. Marseille-Q0513
CTGTCGGCCGGGGGCGTGCTCAAGCCGGAGATGGTGGCGGCGATGGGTACTCGGCCGCTGATCCTGGCGCTGGCCAACCCGACGCCGGAGATCCTGCCGGAGGTGGCGCACGGGGTGCGCGACGACGTGGTGATGGCCACGGGTCGCTCGGACTATCCGAACCAGGTGAACAACGTGCTGTGCTTCCCGTACATTTTCCGGGGTGCGCTGGACGTGGGCGCGACGACGATCACGCGCGAGATGGAAAAGGCGGCGGTGTACGCGATCGCGGAGCTGGCCGAGGAAGAGCAGAACGAAGTGGTGGCGGCGGCCTATGGCACGTATGACATTTCGTTTGGCGCGGATTACCTGATTCCGAAGCCGTTCGACCCGCGCCTGATCGTGCGGATCGCGC
>NZ_JAGTJY010000585.1:0-393 GCF_018195695.1 Achromobacter sp. Marseille-Q0513
GGCAGCACCAACTACGCCTACATGCGCGAGCAGGACGGCTGGGTGCTCGACATCCAGGAAAAACAGCCATACACGCAGAACCGCATGGAGGAGTTCGCTTCCAGCGGTACCTACTATTTCCGGAATGGCGCCCTGATGAAGCGCGCATTCAAGGAAACCGTGGATCTCCAGCTACACGTCAACGGAGAATACTATGTGAGCCTGGCATACCGCCCCTTGCTGGCTCAGTCCATGCCTGTCGCCGTGTACGCCCTGCAGCATTTCATGCAGTGGGGAACGCCTCAGGACGTGGCCGAATACAACGGCTGGTCTCGCGCGTTCCGCACGCTCGCCGAACCCGCGCAGCCGCCGCTGCCGCCACGAGGAAGCATGGTGATGCCCATGGCAGGGCTG
>NZ_JAGTJY010000586.1:0-392 GCF_018195695.1 Achromobacter sp. Marseille-Q0513
GCGATTCCCGGCCTGCGCTACAGCTACAACGCCGCGACGCAGTCGGTGAACCTGGTGGTGCCGGATGCCTTGCGCACGCCCTATCAACTCGACATGCGCGGCGTGTCCCGGGCGCCGCCGGCCACCAGCGGACGCGGGCTGGTGTTGAACTACGACGCCTACGCGCAGACCAATGGACTGTCACGCTTGTCGTTGTATACCGAGCAACGCTACTTCAGCCCGTCCGGCGTGTTCAGCAATACCGGCATCACCTATGCCGGCGGGCGGGCGGACCGCTATATCCGCTATGACACCTACTGGACGCGCTCGGACCAGGACACGATGCGCACGTTGCGGCTGGGCGACACGATCACGTCCCCGCCGGACTGGTCGCGCTCGATCCGCATCGCCGG
>NZ_JAGTJY010000587.1:0-392 GCF_018195695.1 Achromobacter sp. Marseille-Q0513
CATGATTTGGAAGCCATGCGTGCCCAAGCAGCTTGATCAAACACCAGCTTGGGACCGATGCCAAACAAATGCCATCCCAGCATGCCGCTATTTATTCTTCATCCCAAAAACTACCTGGCGGTGCATATTCCCCATTTCTCATAACCGCGCACCATCCGAAATTATCGTAGAACATTTCAAGATCAACAATTTCATATAGATCATCACCCATGGGATTTAACGTAATCAAGCTGTTGGAGTGGTGCGTATATTTTCCACCAGCACCAGCGGCGGCACGCTGCTCCAGTTCACGCCTATCCCAATCCAACACCGTACCAGACGATGCTGGAACAGTATCTGAAAACGATATCTCAAATTCCATTGATATTCTGCATACGCACGGAATCCTCTCT
>NZ_JAGTJY010000588.1:0-391 GCF_018195695.1 Achromobacter sp. Marseille-Q0513
TGCTGCAGCAGGTCCCACCAGGCCTTGGACGCCGATTGCGCCGCGGCGCCCATCTGTTCGCTCATGCCGGCAAAGGGCGGCGCGGCGTCCTTGCCGGCTTCCTCTTCGTGGGCAGCGTCGCCGGCGGGATCCTGAGCCGGACCTTTGCCGCCGTCCCTGGCCGTGTCGCCTGACGGCGCGGCCGCCTTGGCCTTGCCCGGCGCCGGTTTCAGGCCCAGCACCACTTCCAGCGGCGAGGCCGCGCCGCTGTCGCGCAGGGCGCCCAGGTCCATGCTGGCCGCGCTGTCGACGAAGGCGCGCAGCGTGTTGATGGTGGAGCGCTGCACTTCCATGCCCTGGATGGTGCTGCTGAGCATGGACAGGTTCATGCGCAGCCAGTTTTCGACCGAGC
>NZ_JAGTJY010000589.1:0-391 GCF_018195695.1 Achromobacter sp. Marseille-Q0513
GTCAAATACAACTCGTTGATCATGGGCGGCGTCGTGTCGAAAGTGCGGCGGTAAGCCACATCGTGGGCGCGCGAGAAGGCGTCGGGGTACTCGCTGTCGGGATACTCGTGGACCCTGCGGCGCACAAGATGTGTCCAGAAGCCGACGCCCGGCGGGAAGCCGCAGACGAGGTTGTTGAGTTCCTCGATCCAGCGGCACTTGTCTTCTTCGGGATAGCCTTCGAACGAGCGGCCGTCCACGCGCCAGACGGAAACGTATTCGGCGCGGCGCGTGGCGACAATAGACGACGTGACATGGTGGGAGAACGGGACGGCATCGCTAACCGCCCGCTCGTGGCGCAGCACCGGGGCGAGGGAGTCTTTCATAGGGGAGTGTTTCCTATATCTACCGG
>NZ_JAGTJY010000058.1:0-31395 GCF_018195695.1 Achromobacter sp. Marseille-Q0513
CCTGCCGCTGGCCGCCGGCACCGGCTACGCCGGCTGGCGCGAGGCGCTGCGCGCCGGCATGCGCGCGGTACAGGACTTCCGCGCCGACGCGCTGGTGATCGCGCTGGGCGTGGACACCTTCGAAGGCGATCCGATCTCGAAGTTCAAGCTGGCCAGCGCCGACTACCTGCAGGTCGGCCGCGACCTGGCGAGCCTGGGGCTGCCGGCCGTCTTCACGATGGAGGGCGGCTATGCGGTGGAAGAAGTCGGCACCAACGTCGCCAACGTCCTGGAAGGCTACGGGGGATAGTTCCCTCCATAGCGCCGCGCGCGGCATGCGACATGCCATTCAGTCGCGCGTGTCTTCCAGCGCCTTGTTGACGCGCAGCGCCAGCAGGGTGCAAGCCACGCCGGACAGCAGATACACGCTGACCGCCACCAGCCCGAAGCGCGCCGACAGGCCCAGCGCGACCAGCGGCGCGAAAGCCGCGCCGAACAGCCAGGCCATGTCGGACGTCAGCGCCGCGCCGGTGTAGCGGAAGCGGCGCGTGAAGTTCGCCGTGACCGTGCCCGAGGCCTGCCCGTAGGACAGGCCCAGCAGCGCGAAACCGATCAGGATGAAGGCGTCCTGCGACTTCGGACCGCCGCCCAGCAGCCAGGGCGATACCAGCGCGAACACGCCGATGGCCGCGGCGAACAGGCCCAGCGTGGTGCGCCGGCCGATGCGGTCGGCGATCCAGCCGGACACCATCGTGCCCAGGATGGCCACCGCCGCGCCCACGATCTGCACGATCAGCACATCGGATATCTGCTGCGTGCCGCTGACCGCGATCCACGACAGCGGGAACACCGTGACCAGATGGAACAGCGCGTAGCTGGCCAGGGCCGCGAAGGCGCCCAGGAACAGGTTGTAGCCCTGGTCGCGCACGATCTCGACGATGGCGATGGGTTCGAGCTCGCCCTCTTCGAGCAACTGCGTGTATTCCTCGGTCACGACCAGGCGCAACCGCGCGAACAGCGCCACCACGTTGATGGCGAAGGCCACGAAGAAGGGATAGCGCCAGCCCCATTCCAGGAAATCAGCCTGGGTCAGCGTCAGATGCAGGAACAGGAACAGCGCGCTGGCAACCATGAAGCCGATGGGCGCGCCCAGCTGGCCCAGCATCGCGTACCAGCCGCGGCGCTGCGGCGGCGCGTTCAGCGCCAGCAGCGACGGCAGACCGTCCCAGGAGCCGCCCAGCGCCAGGCCCTGCAGGCATCGGAACACCGCCAGCAGCGTGATGGCGTGCATGCCGATCACGTCGTAGCCCGGCAGGAAGGCCATGCCCACGGTGGCCGTGCCCAACAGGAACAGCGCGGCGGTGAGCTTGGTCGCGCGCCCCCAGCGGCGCTGGATGGCCATGGACAGCGCGGTGCCGATGGGCCGCGCGATGAAGGCGAAGCTGAAGATGACGAAGGACCAGAGCGTGCCCTCGAGCGCCGGCTCGAACGGGAAGAACACGCTGGGAAAGACCAGCACGCAGGCGATGCCGAAGACGAAGAAGTCGAAGTATTCGGAGGTGCGCCCGACGATGACCCCCACCGCGATCTCGCCTGGCGCCACCTTGGCGTGGCCACCGTGTCCGGCCGCGCCCGGCTCGGGAACGGCGGGGGCATGACCGGGATATCGCGTGGTGGTCGCCATGTGATTGCTCGCTGAAAGGAGGGTTGTAATACGCCTGGCCTACGCTCTTGCAACACATCCGCATGCGGCACCCCCTATGCCCGGCAAGCCGCGCCCGCAAAGGGCCTTGGCACGGCACGGCATGTTGGGTCCCGCATACTTTTGCTCTTTTTACCCTAGATTTTTGGCGGCTTCCAGCGTAGTGTTCGGTTTAGCTCCCACGGTTACGTTTCGGGGTATGGCCATGCTGTCTCTCCCAAGGCTTTGCGGATGGATGTTGATTGCCGCCCTGCCATTGCTCTCCGGATGCAATGCGGTACTGCTCTCGCCCTCCGGCGACGTGGCCCTGCAGCAGCGCAACCTGATCATCATCTCCACCGTGCTGATGCTGCTGATCATCGTGCCGGTGATCCTGCTCACCTTCCTGTTCGCGTGGCGCTACCGCGCCAACAACAAGGCCGCGCACTACGATCCCGAATGGAACCACTCCACCGTGCTGGAGCTGCTGATCTGGGCGGCGCCGCTGCTCATCATCATCGCGCTGGGCGCGCTGACCTGGGTCAGCACCCACCAGCTCGATCCCTACCGTCCGCTGGCGCGCCTGTCCGAGGGCCGCGAAGTGCCGCCCGGCACCAAGCCGCTGGTGGTGGAAGTGGTGGCGCTGGACTGGAAGTGGCTGTTCCTCTATCCCGAGCAGGGCGTCGCCGCCGTCAATGAAATGGCCGCGCCGGTGGATCGCCCTATCCAGTTCAAGATCACCTCGTCATCGGTGATGAATTCCTTCTTCGTGCCGGCGCTGGCCGGCCAGATCTACGCCATGCCCGGCATGCAGACCACGCTGCACGCGGTCATCAACCACCCCGGCGAATACGAGGGCCTGTCGGCCAACTACAGCGGCGCGGGATTCTCCGGCATGCGCTTCCGCTTCCACGGCGTGGACCAGGCCGGCTTCGACCGCTGGATCGCCGGCGCGCGCGCCTCGGGCGCCACGCTGGACCGCGCGGCCTACCTGAAGCTCGAACAGCCCAGCGAGCGCAACCCCGTCCAGCAATACGCCAGCGTCGCGTCCGGCCTGTTCGACGCCATCGTCAACCGCTGCGTGGAAACCAACCGCATGTGCATGAAGGACGCCATGGCCATCGACGCCCGCGGCGGCATGGGCCTGCCCGGCGCGCGCAACCTGGCCAGCCTGGACGCCGCCACGCGCGCGCGCATCGGGCTGGACGGGCCGCCCAGGCAGTACGTGGGCGCCATGTGCACCTCGGCCTCGGAACTGGCCATGTAGCCGCCCGCGCGCCGGCCACCGAGCACGGCGGCGCGGCGCAACCCCGGTCTTCTATCCAGGAATCAAGATGACGGATCAAACAGACCTCGCCAAGCTGATCTTCGGCCGCCTGACCTGGGACGCCATTCCCCTGCACGAGCCCATCCTGATCGCCACCTTCGCCATGGTGGCGCTGGGCGGCATCGCGCTGCTGGGCGCGATCACCTACTACGGCAAATGGGGCTACCTGTGGCGCGAGTGGTTCACCAGCATCGACCACAAGAAGATCGGGATCATGTACATGATCCTGGGCATCATCATGCTGCTGCGCGGCTTCGCCGACGCCATCATGATGCGGCTGCAGCAGGCCATCGCCTTCGGCGATTCCACCGGCTACCTGCCGCCGCACCACTATGACCAGATCTTCACCGCGCACGGCGTGATCATGATCTTCTTCGTGGCCATGCCGCTGGTCACGGGCCTGATGAACTACATCGTGCCGCTGCAGATCGGCGCGCGCGACGTGGCCTTTCCGTTCCTGAACAATTTCAGTTTCTGGATGACCACCGGCGGCGCCGCGCTGGTGATGATGTCGCTGTTCGTGGGCGAATTCGCGCGCACCGGCTGGCTGGCGTATCCGCCGCTGTCCGGCATCCTGCACAGTCCGGACGCGGGGGTGGACTATTACATCTGGGCCTTGCAGATCGCGGGGGTGGGAACCTTGCTGTCCGGCGTGAACCTGCTGGTGACCATCGTGAAGATGCGCGCGCCCGGCATGTCCATGATGCGCATGCCGGTGTTCACCTGGACGTCGCTGTGCACCAACGTGCTGATCGTGGCGGCCTTCCCCGTGCTGACCGCGGTGCTGGCGCTGCTGTCGATGGACCGCTACGTGGGCACCAACTTCTTCACGGCGGACTTCGGCGGCAACCCGATGATGTACGTGAACCTGATCTGGATCTGGGGCCACCCCGAGGTCTACATCCTGATCCTGCCGGCCTTCGGCATCTTTTCCGAGGTCGTGTCCACCTACTGCGGCAAGCGCCTGTTCGGCTACGCGTCCATGGTGTACGCCACGGTCGTGATCACGGTGCTGTCCTACCTGGTCTGGCTGCACCACTTCTTCACCATGGGATCCGGGGCGAGCGTGAACTCGTTCTTCGGGATCACCACCATGATCATCTCGATCCCGACGGGCGCCAAGATCTTCAACTGGCTGTTCACCATGTACCGCGGCCGCATCCGCTTCGAGGTGCCGATGCTGTGGACCATGGGCTTCATCGTCACCTTCGTGATCGGCGGCATGACCGGCGTGCTGCTGGCGGTGCCGCCGGCCGACTTCGTGCTGCACAACAGCCTGTTCCTGATCGCGCACTTCCACAACGTCATCATTGGCGGCGTGCTGTTCGGCCTGATGGCCGGCATCACCTACTGGTTCCCCAAGGCCTTCGGCTACAAGCTCGATCCGTTCTGGGGCAAGTGCTCGTTCTGGTTCTGGCTGGTGGGCTTCTACTTCGCCTTCATGCCGCTGTACGTGCTGGGGCTGATGGGCGTGACGCGGCGCGTCAGCCACTTCGAGGACGCCTCGCTGCAGATCTGGTTCCAGGTCGCCGCCTTCGGCGCGCTGCTGATCGCGCTGGGCATCGCCAGCTTCCTGATCCAGCTGGTGGTCAGCTACCGCCGCCGCGACGCGCTGCGCGACGACAGCGGCGATCCCTGGGACGGCCGCACGCTGGAATGGTCCACGTCCTCGCCTCCGCCCGTCTACAACTTCGCCTTCACGCCGCGCGTGCACGACCAGGACGCCTGGTGGCAGATGAAGCAGCACGGCTACCAGCGGCCGACGTCCGGCTTCATTCCGATCCACATGCCGAAGAACACCTGGGCCGGCATCGTGCTGGCGGGATTGAGCGTGGTGATGGGCTTCGCGCTGATCTGGCACATGTGGCCGCTGACGGTGCTGAGCTTCGCCGCGCTGATCATCGTGGCCATCGTCCATACCTTCAACTACAAGCGCGACTACTACGTGCCGGCCGATGAGGTCGTGCGCAGCGAAGACGCCCGCACCCGACTGCTGAGCAACCATGGCTGAAACCCTGTCCCCGCCCCTGCCCGGCCATCATGTGCCGCCCCCGCAGCCGGAGCAGCTGAGCTTCCACGTGCCCGGCGAGCACCACCCGAAGAACGGCACGCTGCTGGGCTTCTGGGTCTACCTGATGAGCGACTGCCTCATCTTCGCCTGCCTGTTCGCCACCTACGGGGTGCTGGGCCGCAACTATGCGGCGGGCCCGTCCGGCGCCGACCTGTTCGACCTGCCGCTGGTGGCGGTGAACACGGCGCTGCTGCTGCTCTCGTCCATCACCTACGGCTTCGCCATGCTGGAGATGCGCCGCAACCGGGTCGGCGCCACCCAGGGCTGGCTGGCCATCACCGGACTGCTGGGCCTGGGCTTCCTGTCGCTGGAAATCTATGAGTTCGCCCACCTGATCCACATCGGCGCCGGGCCGCAGCGCAGCGCCTTCCTGTCCTCCTTCTTCACGCTGGTCGGCACCCACGGGCTGCACGTCACCTTCGGCATCGTCTGGCTGGTGACGCTGATGCTGCAAGTGCGCCGGCACGGCCTGATCCCCGAGAACCGCCGCCGGCTGATGTGCCTGTCGATGTTCTGGCACTTCCTGGACCTGATCTGGGTGGGCGTGTTCACCTTCGTGTACCTGATGGGAGTGCTGCCATGAACGCGCACAGCGGCCACGCCGGCCACGATCACGACCACGGCCATCACGACGAGGACGAGGGCGGCCACGGCACCTTGAAGGGCTACGTCACCGGCTTCGTGCTGGCGGCCATCCTGACCGCGATCCCGTTCTGGCTGGTCATGGGCAAGGTGTTCCCCAGCTCGCGCACGACGGCGCTGGTGATACTGGCCTTCGCGGCGGTGCAGATCGTGGTCCACATTGTCTACTTCCTGCACCTGGACGCCCGCTCGGAAAGCGGCTGGAACATGTTGGCGTTAATATTCACGCTGGTCCTGGTGGTGATCACGCTCAGCGGATCCATCTGGATCATGTACCACCTGAATTCCAACATGATGCCCGTGTCGACCCACGACATGCGGAATATGCCCTGATGGCGGCTAGAAGTTGATGGCGGCAGTAAAAGATCCCACCGGCGATACCCCCCGAAATCCCCGCAGCGCGACGACCCTGGTCATCCTGGGCCTGGTCGCGCTCGCCCTGTTCCTGGGCCTGTTGCGCCTGGGCACCTGGCAGGTCGAGCGCCTGGCCTGGAAGCGCGACCTGATCTCCAAGGTCGACGCGCGCGCCCATGCCGCGCCCGTGCCCGCGCCGCAAGCGGCAGAATGGCCGGCGCTGACCCCGGACAACGCCGAGTACCGGCGCGTGTCGGCGTCGGGCAGCTACCTGTACGACAAGCAGACGCTGGTGCAGGCCGCCACGGACCTGGGCAGCGGCTACTGGGTCATGACCCCGCTGCGGCTGGACAGCGGCGACATCGTGCTGGTCAACCGGGGCTTCGTGCTGCCCGAGTGGCGCAAGACTGCGGCGGCCTCGGCGCCGCCCGCCCCGGCAACGGCCAGCGTGACCGGCCTGCTGCGCATGGGCGAGTCCGGCAAGGGCTTCCTGCGCAACAACGACCCGGCCGCCAACCTCTGGTATGGCCGCGACCTGCCGGCCATCGCCGCCGCGCGCGGCCTGGACAAGATCGCTCCTTACTTCATCGACGCCGACCCGGACGGCGCCGCGCGCGATCCCAAGACCGCGCCGGTGGGCGGGCTGACGGTGCTCAGCTTCCCCAACAATCACCTGGTCTATGCCGTCACCTGGTACGGGCTGGCGCTGATGCTGCTGGTGGGCGTGGCCCTGGTCGTGCGCGAAGAGCGGCGGGCGCGCCAGCGGCGCTGATCCCTGCCGTTCCCCTGCCCGTCAAGGGCAGTAAGGCTCGTCCTGCGCGCCAGGCGGGTTCCGTGGCGCATCCGCCGCCGTGGCCTCGGCCATCTCGGCGGACTGGCGCAACAGCCGCGCGGGAGGCTCGCCGTAGACGCGCCGGTGCATGGCGATGAAGGCGCTGTCGCTGGCATAGCCCATGGCATGCGCCACCGTGGTCACCGATGCGCCCTCGGCCAGCCGGGCGCGCGCCAGCAGCAGCCGGCATTGCGTGCGCCAGCGCGTGAACGACAGGCCGGTTTCGGCGATGAACAGGCGCGCCAGCGTCCGTCCGCTGGCGCCGACCCGGCTGCCCCATTCCTCTATCGACAAACCGCAAGCCGGATTCTTCAACAGTTCGGCCGCGATGGGTCGCAGCCTGCGGTCGGACGGCATCGGCAGGGGCATGGGCCGTGACGGCGATGCCGCGAACTCATCGAGCAGGGTGTCGACGATGCGCGCGCGGGCGGCGTCCAGCGGGCCATCGCCCGGCCAGGGCACGACGCGCAGGATCAGCTCGCGCAGCAGCGGGTTGACGTCCAGCACACGGGGCTGCGTCGGCAGGTCCGGATAGGCCTGAGGGTCGAAGTACAGGCTGCGAAAGGCATAGCCGCCCGACATCGTCGCGCGGTGCGTGCAGCCGCCGGGCAGCCAGGCCGCTTGCAACGGCGCCAGTTCACCGACCCGGTCGGCCAGGTACAGGGTCATGCTGCCCCGGGCCTGGAACAGCAGCTGTCCGCGGCGATGGCTGTGCCAACCCGAGACGTGCGCGTGGCCGTCCACGCCCAGCCCGATGACCGGGCAGAGGGCCTGATCCGGATCGATCACGGCATGGCGGGGGGAAATCGGCATTGTCCGATTCTCTATGTTTTGTGGCTGAACATCGTGATTTTCCGCCACCTGGACTGACTACGCTAGCGGCTTTTTGCTTGCGCACCATGAACGCCTCCGCTCTTTCGCGCCGCGACGGCCTGCCGCCGGCCGCCCTGCTCATCGCCCTGCTGGCCCTGCCGCAAGCGGCGGAAACCATACTCGCGCCCGCGCTGCCCGACCTGGCGCGCCACTGGCGGCTGGACGCGGCCCTGACGCAGTCCGTCATGGGCATCTACTTCCTGGGCTTCGCCGTCGGCGTGCTGCTGTGGGGCTGGCTGTGCGACGCCTGGGGCCGGCGACCGGCGCTGCTGGCCGGCCTGTGCACGGGACTGGCGGGCACGCTGTGCGCCGCCTGGGCGCCGGGATTCGAGGCGCTGCTGGCCGGGCGCTTCGTCCAGGCGCTGGGACTGGCCACCTGCTCCATCACCACGCAGACCATGCTGCGCGACCGCCTGCAGGGCGAGGCGCTGACCCGCTGCTTCATCATGCTGGGCGCCGTGCTGTCCTGGTCGCCAGCACTGGGGCCGCTGGCGGGCCAGCTGCTGGCTGACCAGGCGGGCTTTCGCGGCGTGCTGGGCGGCATCGCGGCGCTGGCCGGCCTGCTGCTGGCGGCCGGATGGGCCCGGGTCGGCGAAACGCGGACGGCGCCGACGGCGCCCCAGCCCATGCTCCGGCTGGCGCGCCGCATGCTGCGCGACCGCGAATTGCTGTGCACGGCCGTGCTGGTGGCCGGCCTGAATCTGCTGGCCTTCTCGTTCTATGCGGCCGGCCCCTTCATGACGGGACCGCTGCCGTGGCTGGGCTTCGGCTGGATCGGCATGGCCGTGGCGCTGGCCGGCACCCTAGGCGCGCTGTGGAACCGACGCCTGCCGGCCTCGCAAGGCCCCGCGCGGCGGGTGGCGCTGGGCCTGCGCTGCGTGGCGGCCGGCGTGGCGGCGCAGGGACTGGCGATCTGGCTCGCTCCCATGCCCGGCGTCTGGTGGGCCATGGCCGCGCTGCCCATCTTCGCGGGCTACGGCCTGGCCATCCCGAACCTGCTGGGGCCGGCGCTGCGGCGCTACGGCGACTGCCTGGGCCGGGCCGGCGCGCTGTTCAGCCTGGGCTATTACAGCCTGCTTGGGTTGCTGCTGGCGGCGACGTCGTGGCTGCCGTTCGGCTCGCCCGTGCCGCTGGCGCTGGCCTGGGCGGGCGTGGCCCTGGCCTTGGCGGGCCTGCACCGGCTGCGCGGCCAGCTGTCGTGAGTCTGCGGCGCGCCCCGTCAGCGCGCACCGACGGCGCGCAGCATGTCGACGATGGCGTCCTGACCGCGCTCGCGGGCATGCCACAGGGGGCTGCGCCCGTCCGCGTCCGCCACGTCCGGATTGGTTCCGAAGGACAGCAGTTCCAGCACGGTCGCCTGGTATTTCGGCCCGCCGTCGCCCAGGATGATGGCCTCCAGCAGCGCGGTCCAGCCCAGCTTGTTGACGTGGTTGGGATTGACGCCGGCGCGCAGCAGCAGGCGCGCGGTTTCGGCCAGGCCGCGCTCGCAGGCCGGAATCAGCGCGGTGCCGCCATAGCGGTTGGTGCTGCGGATATCGGCGCCATGGCGCAGCGTCAGCGTCAGGATCTCGTTGTAGCCCCGCGCGCCGGCGTACAGGTAGGCGCTGTCCTCGATGCGGTTCCTGGCGTTGACGTCGGCGCCCGCTTTCATCAGGACCGAGGCCGCCACTTCGTGGTTGCCCAGCGTGGCGCGCAGCAGAGGCGTATTGCCGTCCTCGTCGCGCGCTTCCAGCGGCGCGCCGTCGGCCAGCAGGGCCTTGATCCGCAGCACATCGCCGTCGCCGGCGGCCTTCAACAGTTCGGCGCCGGCGTCGCCCTGCGCGGCGGCGGCGCCTTCGGCGACCACAAGCAGCGCGGCGGCCAGGAATATACGCCAGGAACGAATGATGGACATGCGCGGAATCTCCTTTCTGGTGTTGCGTCGTCCCACGATTATGCCGTGCACGACGGCACCGGCCGCGCCGGGCCGCCCGCGCCGCGTTTGGCGAATGGCGCGGATCGCTGCAGAATCGCGGGATTCGCTTTCATCCGCCCCCGCCATGGACACTTTCAACTACATGCGCGCCTTCCGGCGCATCGTGGAACTGGGCAGCCTCGCCAAGGCGGCCGAGGACCTGGACATGTCGTCCGCCGGCCTCAGCAAGCAGCTGCGGGCCCTGGAATCGCATCTGGGCGCGGTGCTGATCCAGCGCACCACCCGCAAGATGAGCCTGACCGACACCGGCACGGCCTACTACGCCGAGTGCTGCCGGCTGCTGGACGAGCTGGACGCGCTGGAAAAATCCGTGCGCCGGCAGTCCCAGCGCGTCTCGGGCAGGCTGCGCGTGAACGCGCCGCTGTCCTTCGCGCTGAGCGTGCTGTCGCCGCTGCTGGCGCGCTTCCTGCAGCAGTACCCGGAGCTGCGCCTGGACCTGTCCATGGAAGACCGCCTGGTCGACGCGGTGGGCCAGGGCTTCGACGTATCGATCCGGCTGCGCGCGCAGCTGGACGATTCCACCCTGATCGCGCGCCGGCTGGTATCGCTGACGCAGGTGCTGTGCGCCGCGCCGTCCTATCTGCAAGCGCACGGCCATCCTCGCGACGCGGACGCGCTGCGCGGGCATGCGATCCTGAGCTACAGCCTGGCGGACGGCGCCGCCTCGGTCGAGGAATCCGGACAGGCCCCGGACGCGGCGGCCGTCCAGAACCTCGTCCAGGTCAACAACAGCCTGATGCTGCGCGACCTGCTGGTCGCCGGCCTGGGCATCGGCGCGCTGCCCTCGTTCCTGGCCAACCCGGCCATCGCCGATGGCCGCCTGGCGCGCGTGCTGCCGGACCTGCCGGCCGCGCCCCGGCACGTCTACGCGGTCTATCCCACCAGCCGCCACCTGCAGCCCAAGGTCAAGGCCTTCGTGGACTTCCTGGCCGAGCATCTGCCCGCCACCCTGTCCGGCGATTCTTGACGCCCAGCGAATAGAGTCGCAACCGCCATGGGCTTACTGCCGCGCCTGGCGGTCCGTAAGCTGGCGTCCATTGAAACCGCAAGGACGCCAACATGAATCCCACCCCCGCTTCCGCCCCGCTGACCGTGGACTTCTTCCACGACGTGGTCTGCAGCTGGTGCTACGTGATGTCTCCCCGGCTGCGCCAGGTGGCCGCCGAACTGGGTATCCAGGTGCGCCAGCGCAGCTTCGTGCTGCAGGACAACCGCGAGCAGATGGTCCAGGTCTTCGGCTCGATGGCGCGCGCCAAGAGCGTGATCCTGGGCCATTGGGAAACCTGCCTCGGCCATGAGGACCAGCCCCGCATCGATGTCGAAGGCATGCGCGCCGAGAACTTCGAATACCCGAGCGGCCTGGCCGGCGCGCTGGCCTGCCAGGCCGCCCATCTGGTCGCGGGCGACGCCGGCCACTGGGACATGTTCGACGCGATCCAGGATGCGCACCTGAGCCAGCACCGCAACATCGGCGATCTCGACGTGCTGCTGGACATCGCCGTGGCCCTGGGTCATGACCGCGCCGCCTTCGCCGAACGCATGCGAGGCCCGGAAGCGCGCCAGCGCGTGCAGGCCGACCGCGACGCCGCCATGCGCCTGGGCATCCGTTCCATTCCCACGCTGATCGTCGGCGCCGACCTGGCCCGGCTGCAGACCACCCCGCTGGCCGCGCTGCGCCAGCGCCTGCAAGCGCTAGCCTCGGCCCAGGCCTGAGCCCGATCCTCCCGCCCCGGAACCACCCGGCGGCTTCCCATTTCATCGTTGTCCGCGCACGCGGACCATCACTGACACAGGTACATCATGAACGCACGCTTTACCCGCAATCTGCTCGGCCTGGCGCTCGGCGCCGCCCTCAGCCTGAACGCCCATGCGCACGGCGCGCCGTCGCGCGCGCCCGCTCCCGGCCAGGAGGTCGGCATCAGCCCCTGGGGCCCGGATGACGAAATTGGCCGGCTGAACCTGATCACGCCCGAATCGCGCGCCGCCGTCATGTCGCGCGTGTCCGGCGGCAAGGTCTATGACCTGGCCACCGAGTACTACATGGGCATGCCCAGCTGGCAGGATGCCGGCGATCCCCGCTATCAATTCTGGATGACCCACACGCCGCGCGGCACCGAGGTCGACGATCCCATGGGCGTGGGCAAGGACATGAACGCGGTGCGCAGCTACACCGGCACGGCGTTTTCCATGTACAGCCACACCGGCACGCACATCGACGCGCTCAACCACTTCGGCATCCACGGCAAGATCTGGAACGGCTTTCGCGCCGACGAACATCTGGGCGATCGCGGCTGGAAGCGCACCGGCATCGAGAAATTCCCGCCGCTGGTGGCGCGCGGCGTGCTGATCGACGTGGCCGCGCTCAAGGGCGTGGACATGCTGCCGGACCAGTACCGCATCACCCGCCAGGACCTGAAGGCCGCGCTGGCGCGGCAGAAGACCGAGCTGCAGCAGGGCGACATCGTGCTGATCCGCACCGGCCGCATGAAGCTGTACAACGACCCGGCCGCCTACATGGCCAAGCCGCCCGGCATGGGCCTGGACGCCGCCCGCTACCTGGTCGAGGAAGGCGGCGCCATGATCCTGGGCGCCGACAACCTCAGCTTCGAGACCTTCCCGTCCGAGGTGGCCGACGACTACGTGCCGCTGCACACCTATCTGCTGGCGCAGCAAGGCGTGCCCATCATCGAGCTGGCCGCGCTGGACGAGCTGTCGCGCGACCAGGTTTATGAGTTTGCCTTCATCGGCGGCCCGCTGAAGATCCGCGGCGGCGACGCGGCGCCGCTGCGGCCGGTGGCGATGCCGCTGCGCTGACCCGGCAGGCTGGAACCTGCGACCTGCGCTCGCGGCCCGCGCCGCCGGCGCTCAGCCCTGTTCCAGCTGCATGGCCGGGCGCGCCGTCACCTTGTCCAGCCAGGCCTGCACGCGCGGATGGGAGGCGACGGGCGCGCCCAGGAACACGCTGTAGCGCAGCACGGAGCCGACCACCAGGTCCGCCAGCGAATAGGACGCGCCCAACATCCAGGGACGCCCGGCCAGATGGCCGTCCAGCACCGCCAGCAATTGGTCCAGGCGCGCCAGCGATTGCTGCGCCAGCGCCTCATTGTGGGCGCCGCTCTCTCCCCGGATGGCCAGGTTCAGGCTCCAGAATGCCGCGCCATAGGAGACATACGCCCAGGTGCACCACGACATGGCCTGCAAGCGCTCGGGCGTACCCGCAGCCGGCCACAGCCCGCGATCCACGCCATGGCGTTCCGCCAGCCACAGATGGATGGCCAGGGCCTCGAACATCGGCGCGCCGTCCACCGTCAGCGTCGGCACCACGCCGTTGGGATTGAGGGCCAGGAATTCCGGACGGCGCTGCTCGCCGGCCTTGATGTCGATCCTGACGCGCTCGTGCGGCACGTCCAGCTCGGCCAGGGCGCTGGCGATGGGGGAGGCGCTGGAATTGGGGTGCCAATAGAAAACGATGGACATGGACGATGCTCCGTTGAGACGGGCCGGGACAGGAAACGCCCGGGCCAACGCAGCGCACTGTAGAATTCATTGCGGACATATTCCGCCCTCAATCGCCATCCGGCATGCCGCGATCCGGCCCTCCCCTTTCGCCGCCCCTACGCCAGCCACCTCATGCTCACCGCCACCAACCGCCTGTTGCGCCTGCTGTCGCTGCTGCAGACCCGCAATCACTGGAGCGGCCCGGAACTGGCCACGACGCTTGAGGTGCATCCGCGCACGCTGCGACGCGATATCGACAAGCTGCGCGAGCTGGGCTACCCCATCCACGCCAGCAGCGGCATCGCCGGCGGTTATGCCTTCCGTCCCGGCAAGGCGCTGCCGCCGCTATTGCTGGACGATGAGGAAGCGCTGGCGGTGGCCATCACGCTGCGCACGGCGGCCGCCGGCTCGGTGGCCGGCATCGAGGAAACCGCGCTGCGCGCGCTGATCAAGCTGGAACAGGTCATGCCGGCGCGCCTGCGACGGCGCACCGACGCGCTGCGCGCCGCCGTCGTGCCGCTGGAGCCACATGGCCCCACGGTGGACGCGGCGTTGCTGGCCACGCTGGCGGCGGCCTGCCGCGATCAATTGCGGGTGGCGTTTGATTATCAGGATGGGCGCGGCCAGGCCAGCTCGCGCACGGTGGAACCGCAAGGCGTGGCGCATGCCAGCCAGCGCTGGTACCTGGTGGCCTGGGATCCGGCGCGCGACGACTGGCGCATCTTCCGCCTGGACCGCATTGCCGGGCCGGCGACTGTGGGCGCGCATTTCACGCCGCGTCCCTCGCCTGGCGGGGGAGACCTGCGCGAGTACGTCTCGCGCACGCTGCGACTCGGCGCCTATCCGGCGCAGGCGCGCATCGTGCTGCATGCGCCGCGGGCGGCCATGGCCGCCCGCATCCCGTCCGCCGCCGGCGAGATCGATGAGGTCGACGACGCCCGCTGCCTGCTGCGTTGCAGCGCGGCCTCGCTGGAC
This sequence comes from Achromobacter sp. Marseille-Q0513, assembly GCF_018195695.1. Classification (NCBI taxonomy): domain Bacteria; kingdom Pseudomonadati; phylum Pseudomonadota; class Betaproteobacteria; order Burkholderiales; family Alcaligenaceae; genus Achromobacter; species Achromobacter sp. Marseille-Q0513. The sequence continues at coordinate 14,208 of NZ_JAGTJY010000058.1, forward strand.
AGCCTGACGTACTGGTTGATGGCCCTGGACGTGGAATTCCAGGTCCTGGAACCCGCCGCGCTCGTCGAGCGGCTGCGAGTCGCCGGCGAACGGCTGGCTCGCGGCCTGGCGCGCAGCGCCTGAAAACGCTCAGACCGACTTGCGGCCTTCGGTTTCGGCGCGCGTCATCTGCTCCATGAGCAGCGCCACCTTCTTCAGCACTTCCTGCTTCTCGGCCGGCGACATGGCGTCGAACTTCTGCTTGGAAATGCCCAGCGAGGCCAGGGCCGAATAGAGCATCTTGTCTTGCAGGGACATGCCGGCGAATTCCATGAACTCCCGTTCGGCGTCCGAAGGCGCGGCCCGGACCGCGCCCGACACGCCGCCGGCGAATGCCGGCGCCGCGCGCAGCTGCGCATCCTGGAAAGCCGTGCGGAACGCTCCGCCCGCAACGCCGCCACGCACGGCCGAAGACGCGATCCCCGCGTCGGCCGACATTCCCAATCCATCCATGCGAGTCATGATGATCCCTGTGCAGAATTCGGAAAAGACGAGGCCCGATGCCGGTGCGGCGGGGCCCAGGCCACGGGCAAAAGAGCCCGCAGCCTGGCAAGATAAGCCGCCGGCCGGCAAGCGAAAGCGCGAAGCTGCGGCGCTTCTGTCGCCTTGATCCCTGATTTGGATATGTGTCATGGATTTTTGCGCCGGCCTTCGGGTATCTTGTGAGTCCCGCGCGCGGCTGATCCGCGCGCCCACACCTGTCTTCAGAATCCCGATGAGCTCAGACATCCTCCCCGACGACGCCCCCGTTTCCGCCCAAGTCCCCCAGGCCGACGCGTTCCTGCAGTTCCTCGTGAACCTGGTGAACAACGGCGGACAGCTCAAGAGCATCGGCGTCACGCTGCAAATGGGCGGCATGCTGGTGTCGGGCTCGATCGTGTCGGGCGCCGAATACTTCGACACCTTCGCGTCGGGCTTCGCTGACGCGCTGGACGGCCAGGCGAACGATACTCGCCAGGCGGTGCGCGCCTCGCTGGCGGAACTGGGCGACGTCTTCCGCCAGCCCCAGCCGGCCGAACCGCTGCCCAACTACATCCATCTGGCCGATGCCTTGTTCTTCAGCGCCGACGGCGCGCCCATCGCGGGCCAGCCCACCCTGTGGCGCGGCCGGATCGCCGCCGTGGACGGCTTCATCCTGGGACGCCTGCAATCCGACGCCAACGCCTGAACGCGCCGCCAGGCGGCGCGCCCGGGCAGTGACAAGCGCGGGATGGAGGCTCAGGCCGCCAGGCTGCAGGCCTGGCTCCAGCGCGTGGTGGCGGCGCTGAAGCTGCGCCACGCGTTGCCATCGGCGCGCAGCCAGGCGTCCAGGCATTCCGGGCTGAGCGCCGTGGACAAGGCCGAGCCCTGGAACAGCAGGTCGCCATGCCGGCGCAACCAGGCGAAGTCGCGCATGGCGTCCAGGCGGTGCACGGCCAGTTGCAGATTGGCGCTCCAGGCGCGCTCCATCAGGCTGAAGAAGCGCCACTGCAAGGCCTGGTTCTCGGAAAAGCCATCGGGAATGTCGACGCGCACGCCAAGCGCCCGCAGCACGCCATGCGTGGACGGCACGCCGCCGATGGCGGTCGGCAGAAGACGCGCGCGCAATTTCGCATTGAACTCGGGATAGCAAAGAAACAGCTCGGCCTGCCGGCAGAGCTGGATGTTCATGGGCAACAGGAACGTCACGCGGCGGGCGGGAACGGAAAGCGGGCCGTCCTGGTCATGGTCGGCTTGCCTGTTCACCCAGAGCGCGTCGCCGGTCAAGGCGATGCCCAGATCGCCGCACAGGCGCGCGGCAAGATCACCTTCGGCGTCCATGTCCATGGCGTGCTCGACGGACAGGTCTATGGGCAGCTCGTACTTGTTGAAGAACGCCACGCCGGCCAACAGGCTGGCGCCCATATCCGACGGCGCCAGGCCCTGCCAGGGCGAAGCGCGGCTGCGTCCCTGCACGGCGTATTCATGGACCTGGCCCTGCGCGGTGAACACGGGCTGGAATCTCAACAGCACCGAGTCTTCATAGAGCGCCCAGGCGCGCGACTCGTCATGCATGGCGGCTCCGGGCAGCGGGAAGGCGGCGCATGCCGGGCACCGGAACTCGCCACGTGCGAAATGGGAAAGGGACGCGCTCGATTGGGGCGGGCCGACAGCCCGGTGAGAAGATCATGCTGGCCTCGAATACCGATAGTGGCGGAGCCTGCCTTGGCCCCAACCCGCCTGAGCTGCCGCGCCAGGAAACCGCGGCGAGCTGCCGCCGGCCTCTGCCATGGGTGGATATCGTGCCGATGGTGCCCAACAGGCACCGCCCCTTGAACAAGAAAATTCTGAATCATTGTTGTTTTCTGAACTTTCCTAGAGACCACGCCACCATGGCCATAAGACCTCGCCGGCGGCGGAAGCCTCCCGCCCACCGACGGCCACCGACGATCCCCCTCAAAAGCCTCGGCAGTTTTTAAGATTCTTCTCATATCCGGACCCGGCCCGGCTTCCTACCATGCAGGAAATGCCGGTAAACGATCTGAGCCCCCCCGCCACCGCCTCCGAAGACGCACCCCGAGCGGCGTCCGTACTGCTGCAATTTTTCGCCGTGGCCACGCTCTTTTGCGTCGTGGTGGGCGCCACCCTGTACCTGCACTGGACCTTCAGCAACGCCGTCTCCGGCTACCGCCGCCAGATGAATGCGGCGGCCTATGACGCGCAACTGTTCTTCGACCAGCGCGAATCGCTGCTGCGCTCGATCCTCGCCTCGGCGGTGCGCAACACCGACAAGGCCCCCATCTCCGAAACCCCCAGCCACTTCGGCAACACCCGCCAGATCGAAGTCCTGCCCCTGCCCGAGGAGCCCGGCCAATACGACTGGGCGCTGGTGCTGACGCCCCGCGACCTGCTGAACGTCGGCCTGGCCAACGCCACCATGGTCCACACGTCCCTGCGGCGCAATGCCACCATGCGCATCGACTCGCACGGCACGCGCGCAGCGCCCGGCATGTCTCCCCGCATCCAGGAATGGCTGACACAGACGCTGCTACGCCACACCGACATCCCGCCGCGGCAGGACGGGCATCCGCCCATCATCTGGCTGCACCCGCCGATGGATACCGCGCAGCGCCTCTTCCTGTATACGCCCCTTGAAGTCGGCGATCCGCAGTCCGGCTGGATCGGCCTGGAAGTCGCCGGCGTGGACGCGGCGGTCAATCCCGCCAATCTCGGCGGCAGCACCTACTCGCTGTTCGACGAGCACAATCGGCCCGTGATGCACAGCCCCGGCGCCCCCATGTTCGAAGGCGAGGTCACCGACCAGCGCGAGGACTCCTTCCGCCTGCTGGGCGACGGCTGGCCGCCCACCCACCTGGCCCTGAGCAAGCAGGTCGGCGAGGACGGCTGGCGGCTGGTCTACTACATCTCGCTGCGGCAGGTGCTGCGCGACCACGCCGCCACCCTCAAGACGGCGGCGGTCGTCACGACGTTGATCCTGGCCCTGGTGCTGCTGCGGGTCCGCTACATCCGCCGGCACATGGTCCAGCCGGCGCTGCGTCAATACGAAGCGCTGGCCGACAGCGTGTCGCTGAACCGCAAACTGATCGAGGTCGCGCCAGTGGGCCTGTGCCTGCTGCGACGCAGCGACGGCACGCCGGTCATGTCCAATGAAATGGCGCGCCACTGGTTCCAGGACACCCCGGGCTGGCGCGCGGAAATCCTCGCCCACCAAGGCGCGAAAGCGGGCCGTGAATACACGCTGGACGACGGCCGCAGCGCGTATCTGACATTCGCTCCCACCACTTATCAGGGCGAGGACGTGGTGCTCTGCGGCATCAGCGACATTTCCGAACTGAAGAAGTTCGAAAGATCGCTGCTCCAGGCCAAGTGCGATGCCGAGGCCGCCAATCATGCCAAGACCGTCTTCCTCACCACCATGAGCCACGAGATCCGCACGCCGCTGTACGGCATTCTCGGCACGCTGGAACTGTTTTCACTGACCAAGGTGAACGTACAGCAGGAGCAGTACCTGGAGACCATCCAGCAATCCTCGTCGACGCTGCTGCGCACGGTCAACGATACGCTGGACCTTTCCCGCATCGAGGCCGGTCATGTCGCGCTCGAGGAAGCGCCGTTCTCGGCCGTGGAACTGCTCAACAACGTCGCGGCAAGCTATGCCGCGCGCGCCCATGGCAAGGGCCTGCGCACCTATGCCATCTCCGACCCGGCGACTCCGGCCGCGCTGCATGGCGACAGCACGCGCATCCGCCAGATCCTGGACAACCTGATGAGCAACGCCATCAAGTTCACGGAAGCCGGCCAGATCGTGCTGAGGCTGCGCCTGATACGGCGCGAACGCGGCCTGTCGACCCTGGCCTTCCAGGTCGCCGACACCGGCTCCGGCATCGCGCCCCAGCATCAGGCCCGCCTGTTCGAACCCTACTACCAGGTCGACACGGACAAGAACGTGCGCCTGCCCGGCACCGGCCTGGGCCTGTCCATCTGCAGCCGGCTGTCCGACATGATGGGCGGCTCGCTCACCGCGGTCAGCGAGCTCGGGCTGGGCACCAGCATCACCTTCGAAATCACGCTGCCAACCGCGGAAGACCCCGCCGAAGCGCCGGTATCCTTGTCCGGCAACGCCATGATCTACGTGCAGAGCTCGGTGCCCGAGATCGTCTCGAACCTGTGCGGCTGGCTCCGGCGCTGGGGCGCGGCGGCGGTACCCTATCCGCCAGCCGGCAGCCCGCGCGTCGACGCCGCCGTGCTGCTGCAGGCCTGGCCATACGCGCCGGAACCCGCCCACTGGACCGGCCCCACCGTGATCACGCATCCGCCCGGCATGAAGCCGCGCGTGGAAGATGGCCGGCGGACCTGGTTCGCCAGCTGCTACAGCCTGTCCAACATCGCGCATGCACTGCGGCTGGCCCTGGGCCGTTCCGCGCACGCCACGAACTACGGCCAGCCGGCCAAGCACGAACTTGTCGACCTGCGAGTTCTGGTGGTCGAAGACAACCCCATCAGCCAACTGATCCTGCGCGAGCAGCTGGAACACCTGGGCTGCACCGTCGTCACGGCCAGCAACGGCCAGGAAGCGCTGGCGCTGCCGGACGCCCTGTCGTTCGATTCCGTGCTGACCGACCTGAACATGCCCCTGGTCGACGGCTACGAGCTGACCCGGATGCTGCGCGAACGCGGCTATCAGCAGCCGATCCTGGGCATCACGGCGAATGCCTTCCCCGACGAACAACGCCGGGGCATGAACGCGGGCATGACCAGCCTGCTGGTGAAACCCCTGCCTCTGAATGTCTTGCGCCAGACACTGCAAGCGGTGAAAGTCCCTCGGAGTTGAAATGCTATCCGAATACAAGGTCCTGGTACTGGACGATCATGAATTCCAATGCGCCCAGATGTCCGGCCTGCTGGAAGATGCCGGCTTCACCCAGGTGGATACGGCCCATACCGCCGAACAGGCGCTGACGCTGGCCCGGCACCATGCGTACCACCTCATCCTCATGGATCTCAGCATGCCGGGCATGGACGGCGTGCAGCTCATCAGCGAACTGGCGCAACTGCGCCTGAACCCCATGCTGGCCATCACGACCGCCTGCTCGCGCCGCATCATGAACAGCGTCAGCCTCATGGCCAAGGAAAAAGGCCTGGCGGTGATCGGCGCCTACACCAAGCCGCTGACCCGGGAACACGCGCAAGGACTGGCGCAACATCTGCGCCTGGACCGGCATGCGGCATCCGAGGCCGTCAGCGGCCATGAACAGGACGCGCTGTTCGATCGCAAGACCCTGGAGCGGGCGTTGCGCACCGGCCAGATCCAGGCCTGGTTCCAACCCAAGAAAGCCCTGACCACCGGCAACATCGTCGGCGCCGAAGCGCTGGCGCGCTGGCATCACACGGAATTCGGCTTCATGCTGCCGGCGTCGTTCCTGGGCGCGGTGCACAGGCACGGCCTGAATCAGGCCCTGCTGACCCGCATGCTCGAAGACGCGCTGTCCGCCTACCGGCGCTGGCGCAAACTGGGTTTCAAGGTGCCGGTGTCGGTCAACCTGCCTACCCGACTGCTCGACAATCCCCTGCTGCCGGATGAGCTTTACAATACCGTCGCCGCCAGCGGCGTGCCGGCTGAAGACGTGACGTTCGAACTGCTCGAGGACGAAACCACTTCCGTGCCGGGGCAGTACTACATGGGAGCCAGCCGGCTGCGCCTGAAGGGCTTCGGACTGGCTCAGGACGATTTCGGCAAAGGCTATAGCTCCATGTACACCCTGATATCCACGCCGTTCACCGAACTCAAGATCGACCGGGCTTTCGTCAGCGGCGCGGCCCACGACAGCGTCCGCGCCGCCGCGCTGCTGTCTTCCGTGCAGCTGGGCCGGCAACTGGGCCTGCAAGTCACCGCCGAAGGCGTCGAAACCGCCAGCGACCTGGAATACCTGCGCAAGATAGGCTGTGACTGTGCGCAGGGATTTCTCATATCGGCCGCCGTCAACGTCATGGACTTCACCACGCTGCTGGCGGACGAACCCCGCCTCTACGCAGACATGGACCTATAGGAACGCCCAACCCGGTATGCAGGACTCGCCCTTCAGCAGAATTACCCGCACATCGCGCCGGCTCAACCTGGCGCTGTTCGGCGTGTTGCCGATAGCGCTGATCCTGATAAGCGCCATCCTCTGGAGCTGGCAGCGGCTGATCAAGCAGGAAGAAGAAAAGCTGCTGCTGGACTTCACGGTGTTCATGGGCTACATCGAGGCCGAGGAGCGCTTCCTGCAGGGCTTTCGCGCCCAGAACGCCCTGCTGCAGGGTCCGCCGTCCACGCCGGACGTGTCCCTGCACGAGACCCCGCCGTCCGAGCGCCAGGGCACGGCGTTCTACGAGGGCCGCCAGCCGCTGTTTTCCACGCCCTTCACCGTATCCTGCCTGACGGCCGACTGCACGCGCGACCAGGCGCAACTGTCGGCCATGGGCAGCTACCTGTCGGCCTACTACTCCACCTATTGGCCGACCACCTACTACCCCGCGGCGGCGGCCTTCCTGGTCAATGCCAGCGACAGCGTCAGCATCAGCGTGCCGGCGCTCGACATGCCGTCCAGCTTCCGCCCGCTCAGCCAGAGCACCTACCTGACCTCGGTCGACGCCATCCGCGAGCAGATCGAACTGAACCATATCGTCGAACAACGCCTGATCGACCTGCATGCGCCCGCCGACGTGCACGAACGCACGCAGGTCCAGTGGTTCACCGCGCCGGCCAGCCCGAACCGCATCATCGGCCTGCTGCCGGCCGGCCTGCCGTCCGGCGTCTGGCGGGCCGATGCAGGCTCCCCGCCCGATGTCTACATCGCCACCTTGCTCCACCGGGACCGCATCAACATCTTCGACCGCGTCCTGCCCTCCGGCCTGTACGACGAATTCTGGCTGACCCGCAACGATTCCGGCATCTTGCTGGGCGAAGGCCCGCTGCCCGACGCGCAGGAGCCCGGGCTGCACTACACCGCGGACGGCCTGGTGTTCAAGGTCATCGACGACTCGGGCGCATGGACCGCCTACTACCGCGTCGGCTACCACGGCTTCTTCCAGGACAATCTGTGGCTGCCGGTCAGCGTCGCGCTGCTGCTGCTGCTGAGCATCGTCGGCGGTCTCGGCTATGGCCGCTGGTACAACCGCCGCGTGTTGCTGCCGGCGCAAAGCGCGCAGCGCGACATCCTCGAAAGCGAAGCCTTCAGCCGCACCCTGATCGAGACCGCGCCAATCGCGCTATGCCTGCTGACCCGCTTCAAGGGCGAGGTGCTGTTCAGCAACGGCCTCGCCCAGCAATGGCTGGGCGCGCAGGCAGGCCAGCCGCTGGCCCCGTCCGCCTCGGTGCGCACGCTGCTGGACAAGGCGCTGGCCGCGGTCCAGCCCGGCACCTTTGAAACTTTCCTGGCCCAGGACGGCAGGCCGCTGTTCGTCGCCTATGCGCCGACGCGCTACAAGAAGCAGGACGTCATCCTGTGCGCCTTCGCCGACATCAGCGCACGGGCGGAAATCGAGCGCACGCTGGCCCAGGCCAAGCGCGACGCGGACAAGGCCAGCGAAGCCAAGTCGACCTTTCTGGCGACCATGAGCCACGAGATCCGCACGCCGCTGTACGGCGTGCTGGGCACGCTGGAACTGCTGGGCATGACCGACCTGGACTGCGAACAGCGCCAGCATCTCGAACGCATCCAGAACTCGTCCTCCATCCTGCTGCAGCTGATCAGCGACATCCTGGACATCACCAAGATCGAGTCCGGCCAGCTGGCGCTGGAATCCACCGTCTTCGATCCGCGCGAGCTGATCGAAAGCTGTACCAGCTCCTATGCCGCTCTGGCGCACCAAAAGGGCCTGCTGCTGTTCTCCTGCGTCGATACCGGCGTGGCGCCCTGGGTCACGGGCGATGCCGGCCGCATCCGCCAGATCCTCGCCAACCTGGTCAGCAACGCCATCAAATTCACCGAGGCGGGCCACGTCATCGTGCGCCTGCGCGCGGTGGACCAGCCCAACGGCAACCAACTGCTGACCCTGCAGGTGGTGGACACCGGCATCGGCATCGGCGCGCAAGAGCAATCGCAGCTGTTCCTGCCCTTCTACCAGATCGACAGCGCCAGCCATACGGTGCGCGGCACGGGCCTGGGCCTGTCCATCTGCGCCCGGCTGGCCAAACTGATGAACAGCTGGATACGCGTCACCAGCGAGCTGGGCCTGGGCAGCAGCTTTTCCATGGCGCTCTCGCTCAAGCCCGCGGCGGGCCCCGTTCCGGCCAGGCCCGACCTGGCCGGCGCGCGCGTGCACGTGCGCAGCCCGCACCGCGAACTGAGTGAACAGGTCTGCCAGTGGCTGACGATGTGGGGCGCGCACGCCACGGCGGCGCCGCACGTGCCGCCGCCGGCGACCGAGTCCGACGAAGTGCTGCTGGATGTGCTGCGCAGCGAAGACGGCCCGCCATCCGACTGGAACGGCCGCTACCTGAGCGCGCGCGAACCCGGCGCCCGGGGCGAGTATGGCCCGGACGCCCTGGACGGACACCGCCTGGACAGCATCGGCTTCGGCATCCAGGCGCTGCTGCGCGGTGATACGGCCACGCCTCCCGCCCAGCCTGCGGAACCGGAGTTCCAGGCCCTGGGCCTGCGCGTTCTGGTGGCCGAGGACAATCCGATCAACCAGGCCACCCTGCGCAACCAGCTGGAGCAGCTGGGCTGCACCGTCACCGTCGCATCCGATGGCGCGGATGCCTTGTCGCTCTGGCCGCTGACGCAATATGACGCCCTGCTCACCGACGTGAACATGCCCAAGCTCAACGGCTACGAACTGGCCAGCGCGCTGCGCGCCCAGGGCGCCGTCATACCGATCATCGGCGTGACCGCCAATGCCATGCGCGACGAAGAAGAACGCTGCATGGCGGCCGGCATGAGCTCGTGGATGGTCAAGCCCATCGAGTTGCGCACGCTGCGCCAGCACCTGCGCGGCGTGACCAAGGGCCGCGCGCCCGCCGCCAGCCCCGAACCCAAGCCCGCCATGACGACGCTCTTGCTCGCCTCGCCCCCCGCTCCCGCTTCCAGGCAGGTCCAGGCCAGCACTCCGGCCACCGAGGCGCCACAGGTTCCCGCCAAGTACCGCGAGCTGTTCCTCGACACCATGAACGCCGACCTGGCCAAGATCGACGCCGCGCTCGGGCGGCAGGACGTGCTGGCGGTGTTGCAGACCATGCACCGGATGCGCGGCGCGCTGGTGATGGTCAAGATGAACAGCCTGTCGGCGGGATTCGAGGCCGTGGAGGCGCAGCTCAAGCGCGACAGCGCGAACCGCAAAGCCCTCCAGGAAGCGGCCAGGCTGATGCAGGAGCTCCGAAAGCTCCTGGTCCAAGTTTGACGGTTGATGCAGAATGCGCGGTAATAACTCAGCCCCGCACTATCTGACCCCTTTTTTCCACATGGATAGACTTCGAATTGTCTTGGCGGACGACCACCCGCTCGTTCTGATGGGCATGCGGGACCTCCTGGAAAAGGACCTGAGCTTCGATGTCGTCGGCGCCCTGTCCAGCCCGACCGACCTGGTCCGGCACCTGGCGCAAGACCCGCCGCATGTCGTCGTCACGGACTATTCAATGCCGGGCGACGATACCTATGGCGACGGCATGCGCCTGGTCAAGTACCTGGTGAGGCACTACCCCAAGGTCCAGGTCCTGGTGCTGACCATGGTGTCCAATCCCATGATCATCTCGGCGCTCTATGACGCCGGCGTCGCCGCCGTGGTGCTCAAGCGCGACAACCTCGCCGAGATCGTGACCGCGCTGCGCACGCTGCAAAGCGGCCGCAGGTACTACCCGCCCGGTTTCCTGCGCGATGGCGCCGTGGACGCGCGCAGCAAATTCATCGGCGAACGCATCAACAGCCTGTCGCCCAAGGAATTCGAGGTGCTGCGCCACTTCATCCGGGGAGAATCGATGATGCAGGTGGCGGAGACCTTGAAGCGCAGCGTCAAGACCGTCAGCGGCCAGAAGATATCGGCCATGCGCAAGCTGGACGTGCAGACCGACCAGGAATTGGTCGCATTTTGCGTCGAGAGCGAACTGTTTCAGTAGCCCGATCCGTATCCCGCGCCGTCGCTGCGCGACGCGCGGGCGGACAGGACCCAGAAGCCCGGCAGAAAGCACTCCGCCACCAGCAGCGGCTGAGCCCGCCGCCAGAACAGGGAACGGCGCGCCCACAACCCGGACGATGTTGCACCGGCATCCTGCGTCACCGCGCCGGCCATCAGGAACAGCGCGGAGCCGGCCGTCAGCCGCGCCACCTCGAAGGGCGATCTCCACACCTCGGGATCGTCATACAGCATGCTGCCCAGAGGCCGCTCGCTCAGGCCGCGCATGCCGCGCCATTCATCCCATGACGCGGCCAGCGGCGTCAGGCTGCGCGCCGCCACGCACTCCACGCCATCGACCGACATCGCCACTTCGCGCAGCCAGCAGGGCGCGCCCGGCGCCAGGCCCATGGCGCGCGCCTCGTCATCGCCGGCGGCATCCGTGCGTTCCTCCCGCACGCACAATCGAAACTCGCCCAGCCGCCGCAACCGGTCGGTCAGCGAACCGGGCGATCCCAAGCCCTGCCATTGCTCGGGGGACAAGACGGCCTGAATCGCTTCAGGTCCATAAGGGTTCCATTGCATCCTGAACTGCACCGCATCCGTTGAACACGGCCGCAAACTTAGTCCAGGCGGTGGCAGCGCGGCAATCGCGATCGGGCGATTTCCATTATTCGCAACTTCCTATAATCCTCGCGTCGGGCCGGCATCCGGCAGGTCCGGCAGACATGCGACGGAACAGGAAACGTGGGTAGGAACATCAAGCTGGAGCAGCTGGACTTCCGGCTGCTGAAGGTCTTTATCGCCATGCTGCGCGAGCGGCACGTCGGCCGCGCGGCCGACGCGCTGGGCATGTCCCAGCCCGCCGTGTCCACGCAGCTGGCCAAGCTGCGCGGCATCGCCGGAGATCCGCTGTTCGTGCGCAACGCGCAAGGCATGCAGCCGACGCCGCTGGCGCGCGAATGGGCCACGCCCGTGGCCGGCGCGCTGGCCGCGCTGGAGCAGGCGCTGAATCCGCCCTCGGGCTTCGATCCCGCGGCGTCCCGCCGCAGCTTCATCGTGTACATGACCGACGTCGGCCAGACGCTGATCCTGAACCGCCTGGTCTCGCGCATCGGCGCCGCCGCGCCGGGCGTGCGCCTGCGGATGGTGACGGCCTGGGAAGGCGCGCTGGCCGAGCGGCTGGACGATGGCGCGCTGGACCTGGCGGTGGGCTGGATCCCGCAGCTCAAGGCCCGCAAGACCAGCACGCTGCTGTTCAAGGACCGTTATGTCGGCGTGCGCGAAGCGCCGCCGCGCGGCCGGCCGGCGGCTGGCCCGGCGCGCTACGCGGTGGCCGACGTGCCGCGCTCGGCCCACCAGATCGTCGCCGAGCGCTTCCGGCTGCGGGCGCTGGAGCCTGTGGTGGCCACCTCCAACTTCTTCATGCTGTCCGAGCTGCTGGCCGGCACTTCCCTGACCGCCGTGGTGCCCGGCCATCTGGCGCGGCTATGGGCCAGCCAGCGCGGCGGACTGCGCATCGAGGAACTGCCCTTCAAGCTGCCCGGCATGTCCATCCGCATGCATTGGTCGGCCGGCAACTGGCGCGACGAAGGCATAGACTGGCTGCGCGGACAAGTCGTGGCCAGCGTGCGCGACTGCGGCGCGCTGCTGCAACTGCCACGCGAGACGCGCCGCCGCGCGGGGACGGCGAAGGCATGAAGCGGAGCCACCTCCTTTGCGGCCTGGCCGTTGTCCTCTTCGCGACCTGCGTCCACGCCCAGCCGGCCGCCGGCGAGCTGGCCCGCGACGACGGCTCGCGCATCCGCTATTACCTGGAGCCGCACGATCCCGCACACAGGTCGGACCGGCTGCTGCTGGTCATCCAGGGCTCGGACTGCAACAGCGTGACCCAGGTCCGGGTCATCAAGAACGAGCTGGTCCGCGCCTGGCCGCAGGCCGACCTGCTGACCGTGGAAAAGTACGGCATCGACGATACCCTGCCTTACGACGGGGATCCCGAGCGTCCCGATTGTCCCGCCGCGTATCTGGAGCACGACAGCCTGCAGCAGCGGGCCAGCGACCTGGACGCCGTGCTGACGGAACTGCGGCGCGCCCTGGGCTACCGTCAGGTCGTGGCGCTGGGCGGCAGCGAAGGCGCGGTGGTCGCGAACCTGCTGGCATCGCGCTCGCGCAATGTGGACGCCACCATCGCCTTCAATGGCGGCGGACAATGGTTCCTGAACGACATGCTGCACAGCCTCGCCAGCGAACCCGTGCCCGCCGCGCAACGCCGCGCCGCCGAACAGGGATTGCGCAGCTTCGCGCGGCATGTGCTTGCCTCGCCACCGCAGGCGATGAACATGAGCGGCCATGGCCACGGCTGGTGGCGCAGCGTGCTGGAACTGGACCAGCTCGCGACGCTGCGGCAGGTCACCGGGCCCGTGCTCATCCTGCAAGGCGGCGCCGACGCCTCCGTGTCGCCGCAGGAAACGCTGTCCATGGTGGCGCGCCTGCGGCTGGCGGGCAGCCGAAACATCGACTACCGCGCGTATCCCGGCCTGGACCACGCCATGACCGGCCCCGACGGCGTCGGCCGCATGCCCGCGGTGGTCGACGACATGGCCGCCTGGCTGCGCCGGACGCTGGCGCCCTGAGCCGCGCTCGCCCGCGCCTATACTTCAGCCATGAAAATACAGCTGCTCTCCGACCTGCATCTCGAGTCCGATCCGGATTTCCAGGCCCGCCCCGCCCCCGGCGCGGACCTGCTGGTGCTCGCCGGCGACATCGGTTCGTACCAGGACCGCTCGCGCCTGCTGGAAACGGACTTCGGCCTGGGCCGCTTCTCGCCGGCCCGGGGCTGGCCCGCGCCGGTGGTCTACGTGCCGGGCAACCATGAGTATGACAACCTGGATTTCGACGAGACGCATGATCGCCTGCGCGAGCTGTGCCACGCGCTGGACATCCACTGGCTGGAACGCGAAACACGGGTGATGCAGGGCGTGCGGCTGGTCGGCACCACGCTGTGGACCGACTTCGACGCGCTGGCGCAACCGGACGAAGAGTTGGGCTCGGTGTTGAAGAAACGCGCCAAGGCGTTCCGCGCCGCCGACTTCTACCTGGCCAAAGCCGGCATGCGCCGGCATGGCGAGCCATTCATGGCGGAACAGATGCGCGAACAGGGCATCGCCTGCCAGCAGTGGCTGGACGAGGCGCTGCGCCAGCCCTTTGACGGCATCACCGTCGCCATCACGCACTTCGCCCCCACGCTGGCCAGCGCCGATCCGCGCTACGGCGTCACGCCCGGCACCGCCGGCTTCTGCAATGCGCTGGACGCGCTGCTGCCGCGCGCCGATTACTGGCTGCACGGCCACCTGCATTGCGCGCTGGACTATGTGAAGGACGGCTGCCGCGTGATCGCCAATCCGCTGGGATACGAGAAGAAGGGCGAGCGCGAGAACTTCGCGCCGGCGCGGACCTGGGATGTAAGGACGGGGGAAGTGGCGGACAGCTGAGGTTCCGGGCGCGCGCCTACCGCGCCAGGGGATCGCCCTGCGCCCGGCGGAATTCCTCGATGTCGAACGGTTCGAGCGTCGCGGGAACGTCCAGCGGCTTGTCCAGTTGATGCAACGCGTAGAACAGGCGATGGCTGCCGACTTCCTTGACCAGCACGTCGTCCTCGAATTGCCATACCTGGTTGGTCTGGGTGTCTTTGAAGGTTTGCATCAGCGGTACTCCAGCCAGTATTCGATCTTTGCGTTGACGGCGCTGGCGTAGTAGGTGGTTCCCGGCGGAATGATGGCATTCACCGCAATGCCGTTCTCCGGAGCCTGCGCCTGGAATACGGCTACCGGAATGCTCGCCATCAAGATATTGATGTAGCCACCGGCGGCTCTGTTGAGCCGCCATACAGATAGACCGATATCGGTTTGCGCGTCGAGTTCACATAGGTGATTCCCTGCTGCCGCTGCCCAGCCAGATTGACCAGCGACTGATCGACCCCAAACGCCCTGGCCTTGGTCTGCGGATCCGCGCTGTACCACTGCGTCCAAGCGCCTTCATACTTCATCCGATACTGGAAGCCGGGCGTGAAATCTGGCCCGTTGTAGTACGGAATCGCGATCTGCGTCAGCGTATTCCGGTCGCTGAACCAGTGATGCCGGACGTAGTAGTACTGTCCTGTCGGAGGCCCGTTCTGCGATCTGCCGCCGCTCAGGATCAGCCGCGTCACCAGACCGTCATTGCGGGCATGCATCGGCAGTTCATTCCAATTGGCATCGTCCCAGGGATTCGCCGTCGTGACGTGCGGAATCTGCGCATCGGCCAGCGTCGCAAGGCGGCCTTCCAGCGTGGCCACGCCGGACTGTATGCCTGCGTAGGAAAAAGGAATCTTCGCTTGCGCCTTTTTGTCGGCCTCCTCAGCGGCGGCCTGGGCCACGGCGGCGGCTTGCGCGGCCGCGACAGCCTTGCCATCCGCGACCACAGCGGCCGCATTGGCGGCAAGCGCCTTTCTGTCGGCCTCGCTGGCCGCCGCCAGACCGGAAGCGGCGGACTGCGCCGCCGTAGCCGCCGCCGCATTGGCGGCGACCGCCTTCCTGTCGGCTTCGTCGGCCGCGGCCTGGGCCGCGACGGCCTTGCCGTCGGCCGCCGCCGCCGCGGCCAGGCCTGCGGCGGCCGACTGCGCCGCTGCCACCGCCTTTCCGTCCGCCGTCGCGGCGGCCGCGTTGGCCCCGACTGCCTTGTCGTGCGCCGCATCGGCCCGCTGTTGCGCGCCTGCAGCGGCCGCTTCGACCTTGTCGACCGCGGTCTCGACCTTGGTGAAGTTCTCGTTCACCTTGACCATGCCGTCGCGCAGCGGATCGCCGCTGCGATCATTGGCCTGCTGGCCCACGTTGATGGGTTGGAGTCTTTGCATGATGATTTGATTTGAAGAGGTTGCGCAAGAGATGAGGAAGAAAGCTGCCGCAAGAGCGGCCTGCGCTCGCTACCCTCCGATCCTGCCTTTCAGCTTCCACACCTTGAGGCGAAAGCGCGCGTTCACCTGGTTCTGCGACCAGGCGCCAACCCAGGAGCCACCCGCAATGGCCGGATCCGTGGCGGTGCCGTTCTTGCCTGCCCGCACGATGATCTTGTCGGTCACCAGGCTATGGGCGGCCCTGAGGCCCCATCCGGAAAAGGGATCATTGGGCGCTCCCGTGCGGTCCGTCGAGCAGAACCAGCCGGGTTCGAACCACTGCCCGCTCAACTCATGCTCGACCACGACCTGGACCGGGGATCCGGGAAACGGGTTGTCTATCGCCTGCGCGGTGTTCTGATAGATGACCCCAGGCGTCGCCGCCGAGCCGCCGGGATAGAGCAGCTTGAAGTCGATGTCGGTCTGGAACGCCGCGTCAAGAGCGGCGAGCCTGGTGGCCAGTTGTGCCGCATCGACGCTGCCGGGGCGCGACACGGCGCCGAAAGCCCTGATGATGAAGCAGCCGGAAACGAAAGTCGGATTCGCCTCTACGCCACCCTCCGCAGCCGTGTATCGAGGAAAGACAGGCGTGACCGTTGTGGTTGTGCCGAAGAAGGAGGCAGTCCCCCCCGTTTCCGATACCAGATACTGCGGGGATTGGAACGCGTGGGCATGAGTCTTGTTCTGGCTGGCCTTGATCGCGCCATTGTCCACGGACAACGCGCCATCTCCTCGGAGAAAGGCCGCGCCAATCGCACCTGCTGACTTCCCGTTGTAGTCCGGCACGCGGATGCTGGTGGTCCCGTCGCCGAGCGTGTAAGCGCCACGCTTGAGCGGATCCGCCAGCCACTCGGCCTCGGACACGACCGGAACAACGCCATCCGCGACGGCCGCCGCCAGGTCCGGAAACGTCGCCCGCGACACGAGCTGCCCATCGCCGGGAATCCAGCCCGCCCAGATCGCGCCCCGCTTCGGCGCCCAGGCCACGAAGCCCGTGGGAATCGACTCGATCAAGGGCAGCTGCGCCGCCGGCACCTTGCCGTCGGCAGCCAGCGCCGCGACGCCATTGGGCTGGCCCTTCTGCGCCAGCGGAATGGCATCCTCCACCGCCGGCAGGTTGGCCGCCGGCACCTTGCCCTGCGCATCCAGCGGGGCCACGCCGTCGGGCGCGCCACGCAGGATCACCGGCAGGTAGTCCAACTTCGGCAGGTGGGCGACCGGCACCTTGCCGGCGGCGTCCAACGGCGTCACGCCGTCCGCCGCGCCCTTTTGCGACATGGGTATCGAATCGGGCAGGTGGCCGGCCGGCACCTTGCCCGCCGCGTCCAGCGGCGCCACGCCACCGGCCGCGCCCTTTTGCGACATCGGCACGGAATCGGGCAGGTTGCCGGCGGGCACCTTGCCGTCCGCGTCCAGCGGCGCCACGCCGCCGGGCCGGTTCTTCTGCACGGCAGGCAGCGCCGCGGCGGCGATATCGCGCGCGGAGCCCGCGAGCGCGCTGGTCTGCGCCACGGCGGTCTCCACGGCGTCCATGGCCGTCGTCACCTTGGCGAAGTTGTCGTTGACCTTGGCCATGCCGTCGCGCAGCGGATCGCCGCTGCGGTCATTGGCCTGCTGGCCCACGTTGATGGGTATGAGTCGTTGCAT
>NZ_JAGTJY010000590.1:0-387 GCF_018195695.1 Achromobacter sp. Marseille-Q0513
CCCTCTCCAGCGCATCGGCCTCTTCCGCCCGATTCGTCAGGAACTGCCCCGTCTGTCGGCTTGCCTCCGAAACAATCTCGAACCCCGCCTCGATCTTCTCCTTGTCAAAGATCGGCTTAAGCGCGTTCAACGTATCCGACGTATCCCGGTTCAACGACGCGATGGTCTCCGCTGCCGTCTTGCCGGTCAGCGCCTGCTGGCCCGCCTCGTCGCGGATCACGATCGTGCCGCCGCTGATGGCGCTGCTCGTGGTCGAGCTGCTGCTGCCGCTGGCCGCCGCGACCATGGGCGGCTTGATCGACACGTTGCCCGACGAGGGCAGCGAGGTGCTGGCCTCCTTGCTCGCGCCGCCCGCGACCTGGTTGTCCTTGGTCGTGCCCAGGCCCG
>NZ_JAGTJY010000591.1:0-386 GCF_018195695.1 Achromobacter sp. Marseille-Q0513
CCTGCAGGCCGCGCACCAGGTGTTCGGGGTCTTCGTGCAGCGCGATCTCGCAGATGCCGATGGCGCTGGCCGCGACCAGCAAGGCGCCCAGCGAGCATTGCGCCACGGCGAAGCGGATGTCCACGCCCGCGCCGTGCTGGCGATAGGCGGTGGGCGTCATGCCCAGCATGGCGGGTGCGGCTTCGTAAAAGCGCCCGCTGGAATTGAAGCCCGCGTCATACATGGCGTCCGTGACGCTGGCGCTTTCGCGCAGCTGCTGGCGCGCGCGGCTGGCGCGCAGCGCGGTGGCATAGGCCTTGGGAGTGACGCCGGTGGCGGCCTTGAACACGCGATGGAAATGGAAGCGGCTCATGCCGGCCTGCTCGGCCAGCGTGTTCAGGTCGGGC
>NZ_JAGTJY010000592.1:0-384 GCF_018195695.1 Achromobacter sp. Marseille-Q0513
TATACGTTCACAGGTCAAGAGTATTCCTCCCATTTTGGCCTTGACCCACGAATTCCCTGACACAGACCTCGCGAGCCTCTATGACGCGGGAGCTGACGACGTCATGTTCCGACCATTTCGTATAGCCGTTTTTGCGGCACGCGTGCACGCCCTGGCGCGACGCGTCTACCCGAATTTCGAACATCAGGTGGATAAGCTAAAAGTAGGGTCGTATGCCATCAATGTGGCGACGCGCCGACTAAGCCTGAATGGCCAGCATGTGAAGCTCTCCAACCGTGAATTCGACTTGGCCCTGCTCCTCTTTCGCAACGTTGGCCACTTGGTAAGCCGGGCAAC
Organism: Achromobacter sp. Marseille-Q0513; assembly: GCF_018195695.1. Taxonomy (NCBI): domain Bacteria; kingdom Pseudomonadati; phylum Pseudomonadota; class Betaproteobacteria; order Burkholderiales; family Alcaligenaceae; genus Achromobacter; species Achromobacter sp. Marseille-Q0513. The sequence continues at coordinate 337 of NZ_JAGTJY010000592.1, forward strand.
ACTGGAAAAGACAATCTGGGGTAGGGAATTAGGTATCGACTCCAAGAC
>NZ_JAGTJY010000593.1:0-384 GCF_018195695.1 Achromobacter sp. Marseille-Q0513
GCGCGCCGGCGCGCCGGCGCCGGGCCGCGGCCGGCGGCGGCGGGCGGGCGCCGGGGCGCGGCTGCGGCCGGGCGCCGGGGGCAGGCCGCGGCGCGTCGGGATCCCCGCCCCGGGCGGGGCGGAGGCCGCCCGCGCCGCGGCGGCCACCGCCGCGACCGGCCTCGAAGTCACCGTGCAGCGCGGCGACGCGCAGGCCCCGCAACGCTATTCGCGCGTGATGGAGCTGCCATGACCTGCCCCATCCCTGCCCCGCCCCGGCGCGATCAGCGTGGCGCCGCCGTGATCAGCGCGCTCATCATCGTCGCCATCGTGGCGGCCCTGACCACCAGCCTGTTCCAGCGCCAGACCGCCAGCGTGCGGCGGCTGGAGAACGAGCAGTCACGC
>NZ_JAGTJY010000594.1:0-383 GCF_018195695.1 Achromobacter sp. Marseille-Q0513
AGATCGCGCCGTTCTGCTTGTAGTTGGTCTTGCTGGCGCCGAAGGCCGCATAGGCCATGAGCCGGTCGCTGATGTCGTACTCGCCGCGGATGACGGCGCCCTTGTCCTTGGTCTCGACGAAGGCCCAGTCCGGGTTCAGCAGCGTGTCGGGCTTGGGCGGCTTGGGCACGGCGATGCCGGGCGCCAGGCTGATGCCGCGCGTCTGGCCCTTGACGCGGTCTTCGCTGCTGTACAGATCGGCCGAGACGCGGGCGCGCTCGCCGCGCCAATCCAGGCCCAGCGAGCCCAGCTGCGACTTGTGCTTCTGGTTGTTGATCGCGCCTTCGCCGTCGCGGTACACGCCGTTGAAGCGGATGCCGAACTGCTTGTTGTCGCCGAAGCGC
>NZ_JAGTJY010000595.1:0-383 GCF_018195695.1 Achromobacter sp. Marseille-Q0513
GCGTTCCATGCTTGAAGCTGTGCAAGGAAATAGCCAAATATGGGGTGCGAGCGGAACATCTACGATCCTGGAGGCTGTATTCGATGCCACACGGAATCTTCTGCCTGGATCTCATCCTCATTGGCAGGCATTTATAGATGCTCGGATCGCTGACAGTAGGGATGCTTCCGATCACTATGCATACCCATCGCTGCAACAGCGACTCGAAGTAAGAGCAATAGAATAAGGCAAACGTATGAGCGATTTTTTCCGAACAACTGAAGCTGTGGCAGGCCCTGTCGAATGCCTCGGCCAGACATTCCCCAGCGACGATGTACGCCGCGCGCATTTCCTTGCGCTGCTGGCCGAAAAGCTGAAAGACCCGGCATTCCGCAAGCAGGAAG
>NZ_JAGTJY010000596.1:0-382 GCF_018195695.1 Achromobacter sp. Marseille-Q0513
TGGATATACTGTGTATCATTTGTGGGCAAGTCGGCACACTGACAGCAGGTCAGTGCTCGCCAAAAAGTAATCTTGCGGTCAGGCTTGCGTCATGCAGTCCTGCGTAGAGTGTCCCGGATTCGCCAGAAGTCTGGCGGTTCAATTCGAGACTGCAAGCACGCTACATGCCCGATCCTGAAGTCCTTCGTCGGCCTCGCCGCTGCGGCAAGGCCGGCTCATGAAGACCCCCTTGCAACCGGCCGCCGGGCGTTCCCGGCCCATCGCGCAACGTCTGCTGACCAGCCGCGTGGTGGCCAGAATCCTGCGCAACCTGTACCGCTGGAGCCACCCGCGCGCCCTGCGCCACAACCAGGGCCTGTGGCCCTGGTTGTGGCGCAGGGCG
>NZ_JAGTJY010000597.1:0-382 GCF_018195695.1 Achromobacter sp. Marseille-Q0513
GTCCCGGATTCCGCTTGGGATTTTGTTCAGACTCATCTTCGGCAACTGCCTGTGGTAAAGGTGAAGTCCGAGGAACTTGACTTCGTTGCCGAGCGCGATCCGCGCCGCATCTTTGACCGCATGGTGGCGTGGTTCGTGCGCCATGACGCACCGGTACCGCTCTCCACCGACGAATTCCTGTCTGGTCTGCGCACCCGCTTTCCCGAGCGCGACGGCATGGTCTTCTTGCCCGAGCAAGTGACCGAGTACGACAAGAAGCGCGCACAGACCGCGCAAGCGCCGCAGATGGAGCTGTTCGTCTCCGACGAGCGCAGCGCCATCGACTGGGCGGCGGATTATCTGAAAGCACGGCCTTCCACCTATCAGGACATCCACCCCGAGT
>NZ_JAGTJY010000598.1:0-381 GCF_018195695.1 Achromobacter sp. Marseille-Q0513
CGTTGCCGTTGCCGTTGCCGTTGCCGTTGCCGTTGCCGTTGCCGTTGCCGTTGCCAGCATTGTTGCCGTTGTTGCTGCCATTACTTCCGTTGTTGCCGCCGTTGCTGCCGGTGCCACCGGTATTGCCGTTGCCATTGCCCGACCCAGCATCCGTCGCCGTGCCCGCGCGCAGATTGCGCCCGGCCTGCACGCGCACGTCCTGGTCACCCATCACCAGCGAGCCGGCCATCGCCAGATCCTTGCCCGCCGCCACGCGCAATGCGTCCTGCGTCTGCAGGCTGCCGCGTGCGCTCACCGATACATCGCCGGCCGCATCCACCGTCAGTGCCTGGCCCGCGCTCACCGCGCCCGTGACCGCCGCGTCGCGGCCCGCCGTCAGGG
>NZ_JAGTJY010000599.1:0-380 GCF_018195695.1 Achromobacter sp. Marseille-Q0513
GTCGCGGACGAGGTGCAGGCGCTGTGCCGTCGCTACCCCGTGTACGGCGCGCCCGCCCAGGACGCCGCCTGATTCGCCAGCCAGAGGACCTCCGCCATGCACGCCCAGGACGCCCATATCCCTCCGGCCCGCCCATTCTGCCTGACCCTGACCTGCCCCAGCGAACCGGGACAGGTCGCCGCCGTGGTCGGGTTCCTGGACCGGCGCGGCGGCTATGTCGATGAACTGGCTGTGTTCGACGACAAGAGCAAGCAGCGCTTCTTCCTGCGCTGCATCTTCCACGGCGTGGCGGCGCAGCCCCTGGAACTGGATGCCTTGAAGCGTGATTTCGCCGACGTCGCGGCGCGCTTCGACATGTCCTGGCAGGTGGAAGACCTGAG
>NZ_JAGTJY010000059.1:0-31386 GCF_018195695.1 Achromobacter sp. Marseille-Q0513
GCCGGTCCGTAGCGGCGCCCCCCTGGGGGGGAAGCGCGCAGCGCTTCGGGGGGGGGCCTAAACCTCGAGCCAGACCCGACGCATGGTCGGGTCTTCCGGGTCGGGATCGTTGGTGAAACCCAGGCTGGTCATCAGCGCCAGCATGGGCCGGTTGGTCGACAGCACCAGCCCATCGATGTATTCCAGCCCCTGCTCGCGCGCCGCGTCGATCAGCGCCGACATCAGCTGACGCCCCAGGCCGCGGCGCTGCCAGTCGTCGCCGATCACCAGCGCGTACTCGGCGCCGCGCCCGTCCGGGTTGCGCAGATAGTGCGCGAAGCCCACCAGCACCTCTCTCGGATGGCCGCGATTGGCGGGATTGGGCACCAGCGTGGCGGCGACCAGCGCCAGTTCGCGGTGATAGTCCACCTGGGTGTAGCGCGACACCATGCGCGGCGTCAGCTCGCGCATCATCGACACGAAACGCATGTAGCGCGAGCGCTCGGACAGGCCGCGGATGAACTCCTGCAGCGACTCGGCGTCCTCGGGACGGATCGGCCGCAACACCCACGGAATGCCGTCGTTGAAGCGGCGCACCTGCACCAGCCGCGCCGGATACGGGTGAATCGCCATGTGCGGGTAACCGGCGGTCTGCGGCGTGGCGCAGCCTGGCGTTTCGGTCAGCGTCATGCGCAGTCCGCCCGCGCGCAGCTGGGTTTCGCCGGCATAGAGCGGATCGATGTCCAGCGATTCGATGTCCGGCAATTCCGAGACCAGCTCTGACACCTGCACCAGCGCCTGCTGCAGCGCCTCGGCCGCCAGATGGCCGACGCGCGGCGCCAGCACGCGGCGCCATAGCCGGCTGCGTTCGATCAGCTGGCGCGCCAGGAAGCCGTTGAGCGGCGGCAGGTCCATGCCACGGTCGGATTGCGACAGGAAGGCATCCGGGCCGCCCGCGCCAAAACGGATCACGGGACCGAATTGCGGATCGCGACGCACGCGCACCGCCATGGGACGCGACTCGGGCTCGGCCGAGGCCACTTCCAGCGGCGCATCGCGCAAGGGCACGTAGAACAGCGCCAGCAGGGTACGGATCTCGGACGTGTTCAGCTCGCGCCGGCATTCGGCGCGCACCCGCGCCAGCAGGTCCCGGGCCGCGACCAGGTCGGGGACATGGCTGGCGGGCTCGGGCGGCTGGGTCTGCAGCAGCAGTTGCTGGTTGTAGTGATGCGTGGCCAGCACGCCGAAGGCGTCGGCCGCGGATTCGGGCGTGCGGAACGCCGAGGTACCCGCGTCGTCCAGCATGCGCCGCAGCGGCCGCATGCCGGCATCGCCCATGAAACAGGTCACCACGGGCTTCCTGGCCTTGGGCGCGACCTGGGCCAGCTCGCGCGCCACGGCCGGCATGTCGGCCAGCGCGTCAGGCGCCAGCAGCACCAGCACGCCGTCCACGCCGGCGTCGTCCAGCACGGCGTCGAGGATCGCGCGGATGCGCTCGGGCGTCAGCGGCACATAAGTGATGACGGGATTGGCGATGGCCGCGTCCGGCTCCAGCATGGCCGCCAGCGCCCGCTGCGTCGCGGGCGTCAGCTCGGCCTTGAGCACGGCGGCGTCCGGGCCGATCAGGTCCATGGCCAGCTGCGGCGGTCCGTTGCCGTTGGAGATCAGCGCCACGCGCCGCCCCTTTGGCCGCCGGGTATAGCCCAGCACCTTGACCGCCGAGAACAGCTGCACGAAGTAGCGCACCCGCACCGCGCCGGCGCGCCGCAGCGCGGCGTCGAACACCGCATCGCTGCTGTCGGCGCCGTGCTGGCCGGCCTTGAGCACGATGACCGGCTTCACGCTGGCGGCGGCGCGCAGCACGCTCATGAATTCGCGCGCCGGTCCGACATCTTCCAGATAGAGCACGATGCTGTCGGTGCGCGGGTCGCTGGCCAGGTAGTCCAGCACCTTGGACAGGCCGACCACGGCCTCGTCGCCCAGCGAGACGGCGACGGAAAAGCCGATGTGCACGTCCTCGGCCCAGTCCATGACCGCCGCCATGATGGAGCGCGACTGCGCCAGCAGGGCCACCCTGCCCGGGCGCGCCAGCACCGGGTGCTGGCTTAGGTTCAGGCCCGCGTGCGGGCGCTGCGCGCCGAACGAGCGCGGCCCCAGCAGCTCGCAACGGTTTTCCTCGGCCCAGGCGCGACATAGCGCCAGCGTGCCGCGCGGATACGGATCGGGCAGTTCGTGCGGCAGCAGGATGACGGAGCGGGGCGACAGCGCCGCCAGCCGGCGCAGCGTTTCCGGCAGCACCGCCGGCGACACGCAGACCAGGACCAGGTCGGGACGCTCGCCCTGCGCCAGGCCGTTCAGGCTGGCGGGCAGCTCGGGCGCCTCGCCCACGGCGCAGTCGACCACCGTGCAGCGTGCCTTGAGCGCCGGCGACAGGGATGCCGCCGCCGGCAAGGGCCGGTCGGCCACGATCACCAGCGAACCGGGTTCGAACATCGGGGCCAGGGCGTGTCGCAGCATGGGGTGGCGGGGCGCGATTCGGGCGCTAATCTAAAATAGCGTCCATCGTAACAAGACCAGCCCGCCACATGTTTGATGTGGCCCCTGCCGGACGCCGCTTTGTGGCGTCGCCGCCATCACCGCTACGCTTCCTATGACCGCCAACGCTTCCTCCCCCATCCGCACCCGCTTCGCGCCCTCGCCCACCGGCTTCCTGCACCTGGGCGGCGCGCGCACCGCGCTGTTCTCGTGGGCCTTCGCCCGCCACCACCAGGGCACCTTCGTGCTGCGCATCGAAGACACCGATGTCGAGCGCTCCACGCCCGAGGCGGTGCAGGCGATCCTGGACAGCATGGACTGGCTGGGCATGCAGCCCGACGAGGGCCCGTTCTACCAGATGCAGCGCATGGACCGCTACCGTGAAGTGGTCGCGCAGATGCTGGCCGCCGGCACCGCCTACCATTGCTACAGCTCGCCCGAGGAAGTGGAAGCCATGCGCGAGGCCGCCCGCGCCCGCGGCGACAAGCCGCGCTACGACGGCACCTGGCGTCCCGAGCCGGGCAAGACCCTGCCGCCGGTGCCCGCCGGCCGCCAGCCCGTGGTCCGCTTCAAGAACCCGCAGGATGGCGCCACCTCGTGGAACGACATGGTCAAGGGCGTGATCAGCTTCGACAATACCGAGCTGGACGACCTGATCATCGCCCGTCCCGACGGCACCCCCACCTATAACTTCTGCGTGGTGGTGGACGACTGGGACATGGGCATCACCCACGTGCTGCGCGGCGACGACCACGTCAACAACACCCCGCGTCAGATCAACATCCTGCGCGCGCTGGGCGCCGCGCTGCCCGAATACGGCCACGTGCCCATGATCCTGGGCCCGGACGGCGAGAAGCTGTCCAAGCGCCACGGCGCGGTCAACGTCATGGAATACGACAACGAGGGCTATCTGCCCGAGGCCATGATCAACTACCTGGCCCGCCTGGGCTGGAGCCACGGCGACGACGAGCTGTTCAGCCGCGAACAGCTGGTGAGCTGGTTCGACACCCGCCACCTGTCCAAGTCCGCCTCGCAGTGGGATCCGAAGAAGCTGAACTGGGTCAACGCCCACTACATCAAGCAGATGGACGACGCCGAGCTGGCCGAGCGCGTCGCGCCGCGCGTGGCCAAGCGCGGCGGCCATCCGGAAAAGACCAACCTGCCCGGCATCATGGGCCTGCTCAAGGACCGCGCCGAAACGCTGGAACAGCTCGCCGACGGCGCCATGCTGTTCTGCGGCGAGTTCAAGCCGGCCCCCGCCGAGCTGGCCGAACAGCACCTGACGCCGGCCGCGCGCGAAGCGCTGGCGGACTTCGCGCAACGCGCCCAGGGCACCGAATGGACCCGCGAGGCGCTGTCCGCGCTGATCAAGGCCGTGCTGGCCGACCGTGGCCTGAAGATGCCGCAGCTGGCCATTCCGCTGCGCGTGGCGGTGGTGGGCCAGACGCAGACGCCGGCGGTGGACGCCGTGCTCGCGCTGCTGGGCAAGGAAACGGTGCTCGCGCGCCTGGCCTCGGCCTGAGGCTCGCGCCCGGTCATGCAACTGTCCCTGGACGACCTGGCCAATCTGGCGTCACAACGCCCGATCGGCGGTCGCCATCCCTGGGACAGCAACGACGAGGCCCAGGTCGATGGTTTCTACCGGCACGTCTGCGCCGAACTGGAGCGGACGCTGCCCGCGGCCTCGCGTATCGCCTGGGGACACTATGGATCGGGCTACGCATCCTTCGTCGACGCCTGGTTCTACCGCGAGGAGCGTGATTTCAAGACGGGCAAGGGCGACCAGCATATCGGCCTGGTGATCCTGCTGTGCCGGCTGGCGCCCTGCTTCGTCTTCATGCAGGGCGAGAAATGGCGCCATGCCACGGGCGGCAGCAGCTACCTGCCCGCGCTGGACATGGTCGACCGGCTGGACTCGCCGGCGGTCGCGGCCCTGGCCGAGCGTGCCCAGCCCGTGCTGGAGCGACACGGATTGGCACGTGCCAGGCGTGCCGAACTGGAAGCGCCGCTGCCGCCGGATCTGAGCGTCCCCACGATACTGTCCGATCCGCCCTACGCCGTGTTCGACGCGTTGTTCCACTGGGAAGACTGAAACACGCGGCCAACTGGCCGCGTGTTTTCTTGGCCGCGCCGGCCGCCTCAGGCCGCGACCGGCGCCGCGCGGCGCTTGAGCGCCCAGGCAAAGCCCGCGCCCAGCACGGGCAGCATCACGGCCGAGCCGCCGAACAGCGCGGCGGCTCCGATTTCGTCCACCACCGCGCCAGCAAGCGCCACGCCGGCGGCCTGACCCATGAACAGGCAGGACGCGAACCAGGCCACGGCCGTGCCGCGCGCGGACGGCACCATCTGGGTGGCATTGGTCTGCAAGGTGGCGTGCAGCAGGTAATAGCCGAAGCCGGCCAGCACGCTCGCCGGCAAGCTCCACACCCAGGCCGGCCCCAGCAGATAGGACAGGAAGGCCACGCCCAGCACCAGCCCGCCCGCCACCGCCAGTCCGCGCTCGCCGAGCCGCTTGAGAATGCGCCCGGCCACCACGGTATAGAGCAGTCCGCCCACCGCGTAGACGGCCACCAGCGCGCCGGCGGCCGTCAGCGAAATGTCGAAACGCTCGTGCAGATAGGACGGGGCAAAGGCCAGCGCGCCGAACACCAGCAGCCCCTCGATGAAGACCGTCGCCAGCACCACGCGCGGCCAGGGCGCGCCCAGCACCAGCCGCGCCTGCGCGACAAAGCCCTGGCGCGCGCCGGCGGCCAGGCCCGCGCCCAGGCCGGCCGCCTGCTGGCGCCGAACTTCCTGGCGCAGCAACAGGCCGACGATCAGGTAACCGCAAACCAGCGCCGCGAAGGCCCAGCGCCAGCCCACCGTGTCGGCGAACAGGCCGCCGGCGAGCTGGCCGGCGGACATGCCCAGGATGGTACCGGTCAGGAAACGCGCCAGCGTGGCCTGCCGACGCTCGTAGGGAACGGTGTCGCCGATCCAGGCCATGGACAGCGGCACGATGCCGGCCCCGGCCGCGCCCGACAGCGCCCGGCACAGCACCAGCACGTCCAGCGACTGGGCCATGACGGCGCCCGCGCTGCCCAACGCACAGGCGAAAGTGGCCACGCTGACCACGCGGTACTTGCCATAACGGTCGCCCACGGGACCGAAGAACATCTGCAACACGCCATAGGCCACGGCGAAGGCCGTGACGGCGCGCGCGGCTTGCCCGGTGGTGGTGCCGAACTCGGCCGCGAGCTGCGGCAGCATGGGATCACAGATGCGGAAGGCGCTGGCGCTGACAAAGGCGGCCAGGGCAAGCAGCGCGATGGCGCGCGCTTCGGAGGACAGGGCGGGCATGATGGCCGGGACGTGGTGGCAGGCGAAACCCGCACCTTACCGCAGCCTGCCGCGGCCGGCCCGACCGCCGGGCGAAATGTCCGCCCGGCGCGACGCTCAATACGGCAGGCGGTAGCCCTGCGGCATGCGGCGGGCGGTCACGACCTGGCCGCCGGACTTCAGCTCGCGCAGCGTCAGCTTGGCCTGCTCGACCTTCTCGACGCGGTAGCGGTTCAGGTAGATGGGATCGTCGAAGTCCACGATCTCGCCGTTCGAGACGGTGGTGCGCATGGTGTAGACGCCGTCGGCCACGGTCCAGCAGCCGCTCTCGCGCAGGGCCGGACGCGTCTTGCGGCCGATCTTGAGCTGGGTCTCGTACGCCATGGAGCCATCGGCGCGCAGCACGGTCAGCGACTGGAAGTCGCCGCTCACGCCGCGCGGCTTGGAGCTCGAATACCAGGTGCCAACCATCGGGTCGCCGCTCTTGACCGGCACGCAGGCCGGCGGCTTGGGCGGTCCTTCGGGCTTGGCCTCGGTGATGGCGGCGGGCTTCCTGGCGACGCAACCGGCCAGGATCAGGGCGACGCCAAACGCGCCGGCCATACGCAAATACAGACTGCTCATGAATTCCTCAACACGTCCGCCGACGCGCCGCGCCGATCCCCCGGCGCGCCCCTCGCGCGACAAACATCACGCACTCTAAAGAGGGCATGATGAAGAATCAACGACGATTGCTGCGACGGCGCGCGCCTAGTGCAATTGCGCAACAGTCGATCTGGAGCAAGACCTGTTTTAGCGCTGGAACCCGCAAAAATGCGTTGGTTTCAAGCGACACGGCGTCGGGTGCGCACGATGCCGACGCGCGGACATGTCGCGGCGCTCTGTATATATAGAGCGCCGCGCATTCGTCACAATGCCCGCGCCTCACAGCGGCAGGCGCTGCTCGTGCTTGATCTCGCGCAGCGCCACGATGGTGCGGGTCTGGCGGATGCCCGGCATGTTGAACAGGAAGCGATGCAGGAAGCGGTCGTAGGCCTCGGGGCTTTCCACCAAGATCTTCAACAGGAAGTCCGAGTCGCCCGTGACCGCATAGCATTCGAGGATCTCGGGTGCGTCGCGCACCGAGCGCTCGAAGTTCTCGACCGTGTTCGCGGAATGCCGCTCCAGGCTGATCTGCGCGAACATGCAACCCAATCCGACCTTGGCCCGATCCACCTGCGCGCTGTAGCCCTGGATCACGCCGCTGGCTTCCAGCGCCTTGACCCGCCGCCACACCGGCGCGGCCGACAGGCCGACCTTGTCCGACAGCTGCTGCGCCGAGGCCCGGCCGTCCTCCTGCAGGGCCTTGAGGATGTTGATGTCGGTCTTGTCCATATGGGTTTGTCTCCAGTTTTGATCTGATTATCGGCAAAACGAAATGTTCATTGCGAATTATAGGGATAGCACGATCCGATAACGCAATAAACCCGATGCTCCGCGAACCTATCATGGTGCCAAATTAGGAGCATCGACCATGGACGGCACCCCCGCCCCCGAACCTCAGCTGGATCTGGACTACCAACTGGGCGACAACCTCACGCGCAGCACCGGCCGCATTTTCCTGACCGGCACCCAGGCGCTGGTGCGCATCATGCTGACGCAGCGCCGGATGGACAAGGAGCGCGGCCTGAACACGGCCGGCTTCGTGTCCGGCTACCGCGGATCGCCGCTGGGCGGCGTGGACATGGCCATGTGGAAAGCGCAGAAGGCGCTGGACGCCAACCAGATCAGCTTCCTGCCCGGCATCAATGAAGACCTGGCGGCCACGGCCGTCATGGGCACGCAACAGGCCGGCATGCGCGCGGACCGCAAGGTCGATGGTGTGTTCGCCATGTGGTACGGCAAGGGTCCGGGCGTGGACCGCGCCGGCGACGCCCTGCACCACGGCAATGCCGCGGGCGCCTCGCGCAACGGCGGCGTGCTGGTGGTGGTGGGCGATGACCATACCGCCGTCTCGTCCTCGATCCCGCACGCCAGCGAGGCCTCGCTGATCGGCTGGCAGATGCCCATCGTGCATCCCTCGTCGATCGACGAATACGAGACCTTCGCGCTATGGGGCTGGGCGCTGTCGCGCCACTCGGGCGCCTGGGTGGCGTTCAAGGCCGTGTCCGAGACCATCGAGTGCGGCCATTCCTTCGCGCCCGCGCTGCCGCAGCGCTACGACATGCCGGCGGATCCGGACCTGCCGCCGGAAATGCTGGAGTACTCGGCCCGCGACTTCCTGTCGCTGGCGGTCGAGACGCGCATGAACCTGCGCATGAAGGCGGTGGCCGCCTTCGCGCGTCGCCACAGCATCGACAAGCTCACCTGTCCGGCGCCCAAGGCCGTGGCCGGCATCGTCACCGTCGGCAAGGCGCACCTGGACACCATGGAAGCGCTGGCGCGGCTGGGCGTGGACACCGTCACCGCCAACGCGCCGGTACGCATCTACAAGCCCGGCCTGACCTGGCCGCTGGACGCCGAACGCCTGCAGGAATTCGCGCGCGGCCTGTCGCACATCCTGGTGATCGAGGAAAAGGGCGCGGTGGTCGAGAGCCAGATCAAGGACCTGCTGTTCAACCTGCCCGACCGCCCCACCGTCATCGGCAAGAAGGGCTTTGACGGCGAAGCGCTGGTGCCCTCGGCCGGGCAGCTGCGTCCGTCGCTGCTGGCGCGGCCGCTGGCTGCCTGGCTGGCCCGCGCGGCCGGCTTGCCCGCCGCCGGCGACCTGGCCACCTTCGATTGCCAGGCGCCGCTGTCCAACGAGGCCGACGGCATGCGCCGCCGCCCCTACTTCTGTTCGGGCTGTCCCCACAGCACCTCGACCAAGGTGCCCGAGGGCAGCCAGGCCCTGTCGGGCGTGGGCTGCCACTACATGGCTGCCTGGATGGACCGCGACACGGGCGGCCTGACCCAGATGGGCGGCGAAGGCGTGGACTGGATCGGCCTGTCCCGCTACACCAATATGCCGCACGTGTTCCAGAACATGGGCGAAGGCACGTACTACCACTCCGGCTACCTGGCCATCCGCCAGGCGGTCGCGGCGCGCGCCAACATCACCTACAAGATCCTGTTCAACGACGCCGTGGCCATGACTGGCGGACAGCCGGTGGACGGCCCGATCTCGGTGCCGCAGATCTGCCAGCAGCTGCGCGGCGAGAACGTGGCCCGCATCGTCGTCACCTCCGACGAACCCGAGAAATACCAGGGCGTGGACCTGGGCGGCATCCGCGTGCACCACCGCCGCGAGCTGGACGCGCTGCAGCGCGAACTGCGCGAGATTCCCGGCGTCACCGTGCTGATCCACGACCAGACCTGCGCCGCCGAAAAGCGCCGCCGCCGCAAGAAGAACCAGTTCCCCGACCCGGCCCGCCGCATGCTGATCAACAGCGCGGTCTGCGAAGGCTGCGGCGACTGCGGCGTGCAATCGAACTGCCTGTCGGTGGTGCCGCTGGAAACGCCCTACGGCCGCAAGCGCGCCATCGACCAGTCCAGCTGCAACAAGGACTACTCCTGCGCCGAGGGCTTCTGCCCCAGCTTCGTGTCCGTCATGGGCGGCAAGCCGAAGAAGAGCGCCGCGCCCAAGGCCGACCAGGAACGGCTGCAGCAGCTCATCGCGCAACTGCCGGCGCCCGCGCCGGCCGCGCTGGACCGGCCGTACCGCCTGCTGGTGGCGGGCATGGGCGGCACCGGCGTCATCACCATCGGCGCCATCATTTCCATGGCCGCGCACCTGGAAGGCCTGTCGGCCGCCGTGCTCGACCTGACCGGCCTGGCGCAGAAAGGCGGCACCGTGGTCAGCCACATCCGCCTGGCGCCGGCCGGCGCCCAGCCCGGCCCGGTGCGGCTGGACTGGCAGCAGGCCGACGCCGCCATCCTGTGCGACCCGGTGGCGTCGGTGGCGCCGGACTCGCTGGGCGCGCTGCGCCACGGCCACACCCAGGTCACCGTGAACACCTACGTGGCCCCGGTGTCGGACTTCACCCGCAACCCGGATGCGGCCATGCGCCCCGAGGCGCTGCTGGCCAAGATCCGCCACGCCGCCGGCGACGCGCACACCGCCGCGATCGACGCTCACGCGGCCGCGCTGGCCCTGTTCGGCGACAGCATCCTGTCGAACATGTTCATGCTGGGCTATGCCTGGCAGCGCGGCGGCGTGCCGCTGTCGCACGCCGCGATCAACCGCGCCATCGAACTGAACGGCGTGGCCGTGGCCGCCAACCGGGCCGCCTTCGACAGCGGCCGCCTGGCGGCGCACCAACCCGACGCGCTCTCGACCGCGCTGCGGCCGCGCGCCCAGGTCGTGCAGCTGCATGTGCCGGAATCGTTCGAGCATGCCGTCGCCCGCCGCCTGGCCGACCTGACCGCCTACCAGGACGCCGGCTACGCCCGCCAGTATCAGGACGTGGTCGAACGGGTCGCGGCGCGCGAGCGCGAACTGTCGCCCGACGCCAAGCCGCGGCTGGCGCTGGCGGTGGCGCGCAGCCTGTTCAAGCTCATGGCCTACAAGGATGAGTACGAAGTGGCGCGGCTCTATACCGGCGACGCGTTCCGGGCCCAGCTCCAGGACCAGTTCGAAGGCGAATACAGCCTGCGCTTCCACATGGCGCCGCCGATCTTCGCGCGCAAGGATCCGCGCACCGGCGTGCCGCGCAAGATGACGCTGGGTCCGCGCACCATGACCGCGCTCAAGCTGCTGGCCCGCTTCAAGCGCGTGCGCGGCACCTGGCTCGATCCGTTCGGCCGCACCGCCGAGCGCAAGATGGAACGCGCCCTGATCGCCGAGTACCGCCAGACCGTGGATCAGTTGCTCGACGGCTTGAACGCGGACAAGCTCGGACAGGCGGCCACCATCGCCGCCCTCGCGGAAACGGTACGCGGCTTCGGCCACGTGAAGGCCGCCAACGTCGAGAAGTACCGGACCGAGTTGGCGCGCTTGATGCAAAGCTATGTGGCGCCTGCTCCTCGCGACATGCCCCTGCGCAAAACCGCGTAAACACTCGCTCTCACGAGTCAGATCCTGGGCGCGCCTTGCTGGGCGCGCCCAGTGCATTTCGTAACAATCTTTTGGAGGAATGGTCACATCTTCTTCTTGTAGCTGTCTTAGTCGATCACTAGAATTAGTGCGAAATGAGGGGTGCTACACTACATGTTGTGGTCGCCCAAGCGCTGATTCCCGTCGGCCACGTCATCCGGACGACACCGTCCCAGCGTCGCGATCCCCCTCAAAACAGAACCCATTCCGTATCCGGCGCGATGCCGTCGCGCCCTGTCTACGCGCTTTCCACACAGGAGCTTCCATGCAGACTACGATCGCCTCTGTGACCCGGCCCACGGCCGTGCCGCCCTCCCAAACCGACTCTCCGGCCGACGCCAACGGCGGCCAATGGGGCAGCTACAACCTGATCCGCCGCAATGGTTCGGTGGTCGGTTTCGAGCCCAGCAAGATCGCCATCGCCATGACCAAGGCCTTCCTGGCCGTCAATGGCGGTCAAGGCGCGGCTTCGGCCCGCGTGCGCGAGCTGGTCGAATCGCTGACCAGGCAGGTCGTCAACGCGCTGGTGCGCAACCGTCCCGGCGGCGGCACCTTCCACATCGAAGACGTGCAGGACCAGGTCGAACTGGCGCTGATGCGCTCGGGCGAGCATGACGTGGCCCGCTCCTACGTGCTGTACCGCGAGAAGCGCACCCAGGAACGCGCGGCCGCCGCCGCGGCCGACGCGCAGCAGCAGGCCGCCGCCCCCGCCGCCGGCCCGTCGCTGAACGTGACCGACAACGGCGTGCGCCGTCCGCTCGACATCGCCGGCCTGCGCGCCACCATCGAAGCCGCCGGCGTGGGACTGACCGAGTTCATCGACACCGAAGCGATCCTGAAGGAAACCGTCAAGAACCTGTACGACGGCATCCCCGTGGACGAAGTGTTCAAGTCCGCCATCCTGTCCGCCCGCGCGCTGGTCGAGAAGGATCCGGCCTACAGCCAGGTCACCGCCCGCCTGCTGCTGCACACGATCCGCAAGGAAGCGCTGGGCCAGGAAGTCTCGCAAGCCGACATGAGCCAGCGCTACGCCGACTACTTCCCCACCTTCATCTCACGCGGCATCGAAGGCGGCCTGCTGTCGCCCGACCTGTCCCAATACGACCTGGCCAAGCTGGGCCAGGCGCTGGACGCCGGCCGCGATCTGCAGTTCGGCTACCTCGGCCTGCAAACCCTGTACGACCGCTACTTCCTGCATATCCGCGGCACCCGCATCGAACTGCCGCAGGTATTCTTCATGCGCGTGGCCATGGGCCTGGCGCTGAAAGAGACCAACCGCGAAGCGCGCGCCATCGAGTTCTACGAGATCCTGTCCTCGTTCGACTTCATGAGCTCGACGCCCACGCTGTTCAACTCGGGCACGCTGCACTCGCAGCTGTCGTCGTGCTACCTGACCACCGTCTCGGACGACCTGGAAGGCATCTACGACGCCATCAAGGAAAACGCGCTGCTGGCCAAGTACGCCGGCGGCCTGGGCAACGACTGGACCCCGGTGCGCGCGCTGCGCAGCCACATCAAGGGCACCAACGGCGAAAGCCAGGGCGTGGTCCCGTTCCTGAAGGTGGTCAACGACACCGCCGTGGCGGTGAACCAGGGCGGCAAGCGCAAGGGCGCGGTCTGCACGTACCTGGAAACCTGGCACCTGGACATCGAGGAATTCCTCGAACTGCGCAAGAACACCGGTGACGAACGCCGCCGCACGCACGACATGAACACGGCGAACTGGATTCCCGATCTGTTCATGAAGCGCGTCATGGAGAACGGGGAATGGACCCTGTTCTCGCCGTCCGATTGCCCCGACCTGCACGACAAGTACGGCCATGAATTCGAGCAGGCCTACCTGGGCTACGAAGCCCGCGTGGCCAGCGGCGACCTGAAGCTGTTCAAGAAGATGCCGGCGCTGACGCTGTGGCGCAAGATGCTGTCGATGCTGTTCGAAACCGGCCACCCCTGGATCACGTTCAAGGATCCGTGCAACATCCGTTCGCCGCAGCAGCACGTGGGCGTGGTCCACAGCTCGAACCTGTGCACCGAGATCACGCTGAACACCAACGACTCCGAAATCGCGGTGTGCAACCTGGGTTCGGTGAACCTGGTCGCGCACATGAAGCCGGCCGCCGGCGGCGGTTTCGAACTCGACCACGAGAAGATCAAGCGCACGGTCAGCATCGCCATGCGCATGCTCGACAACGTGATCGACATCAACTACTACGCGGTCGACAAGGCGCGCAATTCCAACCTGCGCCACCGTCCGGTGGGCATGGGCATCATGGGATTCCAGGACTGCCTGCAGATGATGCGCGTGCCTTACGCCTCGCAAGCCGCCATCGAATTCGCCGACACGTCGATGGAAGCCGTGTGCTATCACGCGTACTGGGCCTCGAGCCTGCTGGCCGAAGAACGCGGCCGCTATCAATCGTATGAAGGCTCGCTGTGGTCGCGCGGCATCCTGCCGCAAGACACGTTGAAGATGCTGCGCGATGAACGCGGTGGTCATGTCGAGGTCGATGAATCGAGCACGCTCGATTGGGATACGTTGCGCGCGCGCATCAAACAACATGGCATGCGCAACTCCAATTGCATCGCAATTGCCCCAACCGCCACTATTTCCAATATCATTGGCGTATCTGCGTGCATCGAACCCACTTTCCAGAACTTGTACGTCAAATCGAATCTCTCCGGCGAGTTCACGGTCGTAAACGATTACCTCGTGCGTGACCTGAAGAAACTCGGTCTCTGGGACGAAGTCATGGTCGCCGACCTCAAGTACTTCGACGGCAGCCTGTCCCGCATCGATCGCGTACCTTCCGAACTCCGCGAACTCTACGCCACCGCGTTCGAAGTCGAACCGAGCTGGCTGGTGG
The DNA here is from genome assembly GCF_018195695.1 of Achromobacter sp. Marseille-Q0513. Classification (NCBI taxonomy): domain Bacteria; kingdom Pseudomonadati; phylum Pseudomonadota; class Betaproteobacteria; order Burkholderiales; family Alcaligenaceae; genus Achromobacter; species Achromobacter sp. Marseille-Q0513. The sequence continues at coordinate 13,750 of NZ_JAGTJY010000059.1, forward strand.
AATGCGCGTCGCGTCGCCAGAAGTGGATCGATCAGGCCCAGTCGCTGAACATCTACATGGCCGGCGCATCGGGCAAGAAACTCGACGACACCTACAAGCTGGCGTGGAAGCGTGGCCTGAAGACCACGTACTACCTGCGTACCCTGGGCGCGACCAGCGCCGAGAAATCCACGGGCCGCGGCGGCGAACTGAACGCCGTCAGCGCCGGCGGCCAATCCGCCGCCTCGCCTGTGGCCGCTGCACCTGTTTTGCCGGAACCCGAAGTTCTCGGGGCGGTTTGCACCATGCGGCCGGGCGATCCCGGCTTCGAAGAGTGCGAAGCCTGCCAATAACCGCCTCCGGAGAATGAATCATGATTAATTGGGAAGACGACAACCTCGCCACGCAACCTGCACAAGCCCCCGCGCCCGCGGCGGGCTCGCAGGGCGCGCCCGCAGTCCGGGCGGCGACCGGTGTGTTCGGCGACTCCGCCCTGCCCACGCCCGCCGCGCCTGAACACGCGGCCGGCCTGGCGGCCAGCGGCGATGCCGTCTCGCACCGCGTGAAGGTTGCCGACAAGCGCATCATCAACGGCCAGACCGACGTCAACCAGCTGGTGCCGTTCAAGTACAAGTGGGCCTGGGAAAAGTACCTGGCCACTTGCGCCAACCACTGGATGCCGCAAGAAATCAACATGTCGCGCGACATCGCCCTCTGGAAGAACCCGAACGGGCTCACCGAGGACGAGCGCCGCATCGTCAAGCGCAACCTGGGTTTCTTCGTCACGGCCGACTCGCTGGCCGCGAACAACATCGTGCTGGGCACCTACCGCCACATCACGGCGCCCGAATGCCGCCAGTTCCTGCTGCGCCAGGCGTTCGAGGAAGCGATCCACACGCACGCCTACCAATACATCGTCGAAAGCCTGGACCTGGACGAGGCGGAGATCTTCAACGCCTACAACGAAGTCCCGTCCATCCGCGCCAAGGACGAATTCCTGATCCCGTTCATCGACGCGATCGCCGACCCGAACTTCAAGACCGGCACGCCGGAAGCCGACCAGACGCTGCTGAAGTCGCTGATCGTCTTCGCGTGCCTGATGGAAGGCCTGTTCTTCTACGTCGGGTTCACGCAGATCCTGGCGCTGGGTCGCCAGAACAAGATGACCGGCGCGGCCGAGCAGTACATGTACATCCTGCGCGATGAATCCATGCACTGCAATTTCGGCATCGACCTGATCAACACCATCAAACTTGAGAATCCGCATCTCTGGACGCCGGAATTCCGCGAAGAAATCCGAGAACTCTTCCGCAAAGCGGTCGAACTCGAATACGCTTACGCCGAAGACACGATGCCGCGCGGCGTGTTGGGCCTGAACGCTCCGATGTTCAAGTCCTACCTGCGCTTCATCGCCAACCGTCGCTGCCAGCAGATCGGCATCGAGCCGCTGTTCCCCCAGGAAGAAAATCCCTTCCCGTGGATGGCGGAGATGATCGACCTTAAGAAGGAACGCAACTTTTTTGAAACTCGCGTGATCGAATACCAAACCGGTGGCACGCTGAGCTGGGAGTAAAGCCGTACGCCGCCAGGCCCGGCGCGGGCACGCCTCGAGACACGAGGCGTCGCGTTCGCGACAGGCCATGGCGGCGCGCTCCCCGGTCAGGGTGCTTCGAACACGCAAGACTAGCGGTAGGCGGCCTGTTTCAGGCTGACCTGCCGGCGCCATTTGAAATGGCTCGCGCCAAAGGAGCGGGGGCCATATCAAATGGCTGTGCCGAATTCATTAGCGCAAACCGTAGTAGCTGTTGCTCGCACAGAACAGCGGCATGCGCCGATGAATAGCCCGGGCACGGTCCGCTTTGTTGGCGGGTCGGGGCACGGGTTTAAGTTCTGGGACCCCTGAACCTAAGGAGCATGACCATGGCAACAGCCAAGAAAGCCGTAAAGAAAGCGGTGAAGAAGCCCGCCGCCAAGAAGGCAGTAGCGAAGAAGGCCGCCCCGGCCAAGAAAGCTGCCGCCAAGAAGGTTGCAGTGAAGAAGGTCGCCGCCAAGAAGCCGGCGGTGAAGAAGGTTGCCGCCAAGAAGCCGGCAGTCAAGAAGGTCGCCGCCAAGAAGCCGGCAGCCAAGAAGGTCGCCAAGAAAGCGGTAGCCAAGAAGGCCGTCGCCAAGAAGGTCGCGGCCAAGAAGCCCGCAGCCAAGAAGGCCGTCGCCAAAAAGGCCGCCGCCAAGAAAGCGGTAGCCAAGAAGGTCGTCGCCAAGAAGGCGGTTGCCAAGAAGGCCGTCGCCAAGAAGCCGGCTGCCAAGAAGGCCGCTGCCAAGAAGGCTCCTGCTGCCAAGAAGGCCGTAGCCAAGAAGGCTGCCCCGGCTGCCAAGAAGGCCCCGGCTGCCAAGAAGCCCGCTGCGAAGAAAGCCGCTCCGAAGAAGCCCGCCACGCCGCCGTCCACGGCTGCCGCCCCGGGTGCGAAGACCGCGCTGAACCCCGCCGCGTCGTGGCCCTTCCCGACCGGTGGCCGTCCCTAATCCGGACTCAGCCGTCTAGCGGTACTGAAGCCGCCTGGCCTGGCCAGGCGGCTTTTTCATTGGGCGCCGTTGCCCAAGCCGGATCATCCCTGGCGCTGGCCGTCGCCACGCGGAGGTATTTTTTCATCTGCCCGTGCGACAATGGAATCCGTCTTTTTCTGGTAGATCCCGTCCATGCTCGGTGAAATCCTTCGCTTCCTGCTCGAAATCGTCTTCACGCTATTCGGCGCCGCCTTGATCGCCCGGGCATGGATGCACGCGATCCGGCTGCCGCCGTTCAATCCGCTGGCGCGCGCGATCTACCAAGCCACCAACTGGCTCGTGCTGCCGCTGCGTAAGATCATTCCCGCCGGCAACAAGATCGACTGGACCAGCCTGGTGGCGACCTGGCTGTCGGCGCTGGTCTATCTGGTGCTGATCTGGCTGGTGGCCATCGGCGCGCTGATCCCCGTCGCCCTGCTGCCCGCCGCCATGGGCTCGGCCCTGATCATGGCGATCAAGTGGGCGCTCAACCTGGTCGTCTGGCTGACGCTGATCCAGGCCGTGCTGTCCTGGGTCAACCCCATGGCGCCGCTGATGCCGCTGCTCTCGACCCTGACCGCGCCGCTGCTCGATCCCATCCGCCGCATCCTGCCGCGCAGCTCGATCGATTTCTCGCCGCTGGTCCTGCTGGTGGTCGCGCAGATCGTGCTGATGGTCCTGGCCCGCCTCAGTTATTCGCTGATGGGGGTGTAGAAGGCCCCCCCGAGGCGCTGCGCGCCTTCCCCCAGGGGCGCAGCTGCGGACCGGCGGAGCCGGATCCGCGCTGCCCGGCTTGGGGAGGCAGTGCTGCTTGGGAAGGTGTGTTCTCAAAGAGAGACGACGGCATATATAGCGCCACGCTCATCAGCGCATGCGGCCACCCTCATCGGCGCATGCCGCCACGCTGCCCCTACGCGGGTATCCCGGCGTAGATATCGATCAGCTTCTTGCGGTCGATCTTGTGGTTGTTCGACATGGGCAGGGCCGGGCAGGCCACCAGCTCGGACGGCACCATGTAGGGCGGCAGGCGTTGCGCCAGCAGGTCTTTCCAGTTCGATAGCGCCTGCGCGTCCAGGAAGGCGGGCTGCTCGCCTGCCACCGCCGCGCCCGTGACGAAGCCGATCAGGCGTACCGCCGTGCCATCCGGACGGCGCAGCACGGCGCAGGCGCCGCCCTCCGCGCCGGGCAGCCCGTGCAACGCCTCGTCGATTTCCGCCAGTTCGATGCGATAGCCGTTGAGCTTGATCTGGTCGTCCATGCGGCCGCGGCAGAACAGCAGGCCGCCCTCTTCCATCTGGCCCAGATCGCCGGTGCGAAAGCCTCGGCGGCCGTCGGCGTGGACGAAGAGCTTCTGCTCGTTCAGGTCCGCGCGGTTCAGATAGCCGCGCATGACATGGTCGCCGACGATGCAGATCTCGCCGTCCGTCACCAGCAGCTCGCAATCCGGCTTGGCGTGGCCGACCGGCAGCGGATCGTGCCGCGCCAGCACCGCGTCCGTGATCTGGATCCAGGTCGTGGCGACAGTGGCCTCGGTCGGACCATAGGTATTCAGGATGGCTGCATCCGGGAAACGCTGGCGCAACTTCTTGGCCAGGGCGGCCGGCAAGGGTTCGCCGCAGAACAGGAACGTGCGCAAGGTCGGCAGCGTCGCGGGCGAAAAATCCCGGTTGGCCAGCTGCTGATGCGCGAAGGACGGCGTCGATACCCACACCGTGATGCCTTGTTCGGCCAGCCTGGCGATCCACGCGACGGGCGTGGCGATCAGTTCGCGCGCGTTCAGCACGCAGGCACCGCCGGATGCCAGCGTGGCGAAGACTTCGTACATCGACAGGTCGAAGCTGAACGGCGCCTGGTTCATGAACACCGGCGCATCGCCCAGTCCGAAGCTGCCCAGCATCCAGTCGCCCAGCAGGCCCACGCTCTCGCGCCCGATCTGCACGCCCTTCGGATCGCCGGTGCTGCCCGAAGTGAACATGACGTAGGCCAGGCCGCGTTCGGCCAGCGGCGCGCCGTGGCCGGGTTCAAAACGGCCAGCGGCCGCATCGAAAACCGCCGCCGGCCGCACGATCTCGACGATGCAGCGCAGGCGCTCGGGCGGATAGATCGTATCGACCGGCACGAACGGCGCGCCGACCAGCAGCGCGCCGACCATGGCCACGAAGAACGAAGCCTGCTTGTGGCCATAGATGGCCACCGGCACATCCGGCGCCGCGCCATGCGCGCGCGCGGCATCGGCCCAGGCCAGCGCCTCGGCGCGCAACTGCGCCCAGCTCAGGTTCCGGTCGGCCGCGGCCACCGCCAGCGCATCGGGCGCGCGCTCGCATTCCACGAAGTCGAAGGATTTCAGGTCGAAACGCATGCCGATGCTCCCGGCGTATGAAAATGGATCAGATCGGGCTGCGGCCGCTGAACACGTACAGCGCCAGCGCGGCCAGGATCAGGGTGAACACGCGCCCCGCGAAACGCATGACGGGCCGGGCCAGCGTGGCCTGCAACCCCGGCCGCGTGCGGGCGGCATTGACCAGCAGGTTGTGGCCCACCGAATAGGCGCCGAACATCAGGCCGCTGACGATGTAGTGCAGCGACAGACCGTTCCACACACCCATGGCCAGCAGCGTGGCGAAGATGCCGATGTTCTGCGCCGCCATCCGGTGCCGCCCGAAGAACGCGGTCTTGCTCAGCGCCTTGTAGATCGGCATGAACACCACGTCGCGCAGCCATTCGGACAGGCTGATGTGCCAGCGCCGCCAGAAATCCTGCGGATTCAGCGTGGCCAGCGGATTGCGGAAGTTGATCGGCAGGCTGAAACCGAACAGCATGCCGATGCCGATCGCCATCGTCGAATAGCCGGCGAAGTCGAAGAACAGGTAGGCGCTGTACAGCGAGGCATTGAGCGCCACGCCGGTGAACGAGTAATCGTGCGCGTCCAGCGTCGACAGGCCGTAGCGCCAGATCAGCTCGGCCAGGCCGAACTTCTGGATCACGCCGACCATGATCAGTTCCAGGCCCGAGAGCCAGGTATTCAGGCTCACGCCTTCATAGCCGCGCTTCAGGTCGGCCTGGAAGTTGCGCCAGCGGTACATGGGGCCGGCCAGCAGCGTCAGCGGGAAAAACACGTAGATGCAGTAATCCAGCAGCGAGATGCGCTCGTTGCGCGGCGCGAACAGCAGCACGTCGATGGCGCGGAAGGTCGCGAAGGACAGGCCCAGCATCGCCGCCAGGTGCGATGCGCCGGTCTTGACCAGCAGCAAGGGCGTCATCGTGATGACGACCGCGAGCCAGGTCGGAATGTACTTGCGGCGCACCGCCCACAGCGCGGCGCCGGAGATGGCCAGCAGCGCCAGCGGCTGCCAGGGCCGGTGCCAGAACACCGCCATCCACACCGCCAGGCAGATCGCGCCGATGACGTGGCGATAGCCGATGCGCAACGGCATGCCGAAGGCGCGATAGGCCAACAGGCCCAACCCGCCGAACAGGGCGCCACCAAAGAAACTCAAGCTTGCGAACAATTCCATGCTGGGGCCGCGCTCAGAATTGCTGGTACTGGAATTCGACCTTGATCGGTCCGCCGCTGCCCGTGGTGGGCTGGGCCTGGAGCACGAATACCAGGATCACCCCAAGGTACAGGCACAGGTGCCACAGGAACCGCCGGCCCCAACCCTTGCCGGCGTCCCGGTCCGGGGACGCTGCATCATCCGGCTTGGCGAATGCCCTGCAGAAAAATTGCTTCATCGGGAAAAATACTCCGCAATGCCCTGGTCGGCGAGAGCCCAGCCCAGCTCGGCCAGGTGCATGTCGTCGCGCACCATGCCGGGCTCGAAGGGAATGCTGTAGAGGTCCAGGCAGCCCATCTGGTAGCGCGTGCACATGCCGGTGATGGCGGCCACCACCGGATCGAAACGCTCCATGTCCAGGATGAGCTTGGGATTGAACGGCTGGATCACGAAGTACGCCTTGACCTTGCGCTTTTGCAGCAGCGCCATCAGGCGCGACAGGTCGCCCAGTTCGGTGCGGGTAAGCGGGTCGACATTGGCGAATTCGTTGCGCGCCGGCGAATACAGGGATGCCAGGTACTGCTTGTAGTAGTCGTCGCGCACATCGTAGGGATTATTGCCGCCCAGCTTGTGCTCGACTTCGCGCGCCTCCTGGGTAAGGCGGCTCCAGTGCCCCGCGTTCAGGCGGGCCGCCGAGGGCCAGACCACGTAGCGGTGCGCCGGCACGGACAGCTTGCTGCGCGGCTTGTCCGGCGCGGGTTCCTGGCGCGCGTTCCACCACAACGAAACCTTGTCCTTCAGCTCGGCCACCTGGCCGTTCGCGATGAGCCAGAGCAGGCCCCAGTTCGCGTTGTCGCTGATCCAGGTCTGCATCTGCTCGCGCGTGCTGGGCTTGTCCCAAAGGCGGTTCCAGACCGGCCCCGTGACGTGCTCGGCAAAGGCGCTGCGCGGCAGTTGCCCGCCGGAAGCGAACCAGGCGGGCGACACCATGATGACCAGGCGCGTGTTCGGCGTGAGCGAATCGGCCACGGACTCCAGCACGCTGACCATGCCATAGGACTGGAACATGGCGTGGCCATAGGCCAGCGTCGGCACCTTCAGCTCTTCGGGAAAGAAGCGGTACGGCACAAAGCGCAAATCGTGGCTGGACAGCTCGGAAGAGCCCAGCACCACCAGCGTGCCATCGCTGAGCGCATTGCCCAGGCGGTTCAGGTTGACGTGCTGGGTGCCCCAATCCGGCCCCAGATTGGGCAGGTAGTTGCTCTTGTCCGCGGCGGGCGCGGCGACCGGCAGGACGATGCGACTGAGCACGTCGTCCGCGCCCAGGTACGCGCCGATGGCCAGCGCAACCGCCGTGGTGGCGGCCGCGACGTGCGACAGCAGCCGGGAGTTACGCAGTATGGGCAGCGACATAGCCGGCAAGCGTGCGAACCGACTGTAAATGCTCCGCGATCTCCGGAGCCGGTATGCTGCAGCCGTACTCGGATTCGACAGCCAGCGTGATATCCACGGCGGCGAGCGAATCCACCAGGCCGGTAGCGATCAACTGCGTGTCGGGAGTGACTTTCTTGAGGACGATCGACTCGACGATCTCGCCGATCTTGGTGTGGAGTTCTTGCTCGGTATGCATAGATAGTGCAGCGTTATGTCGCCTCGAAAGGCACAACATCCCCCGCCCCGAGATACAGGACGGCGAGTTTACAGAAAAAACCTGAAAATCAACTGACGATGCCGACCGGCTTCCCGGGTGGCGCCGATGCAAGCCGTTACAACATCGTTCCGGCCCTTGTCGGCGTGGCAGGCGAATCATGGCACTTCAACCGTTGAATCGCCATGAAACTTCCGGCCGAAATCATGGGAAAGCACAAAAAGCACGGCATTTCGAGGGTAATCACGGTGCGCTGCGTTGCGGCGGAACGACAGCCAGCGAGAGGAATCCGGCGCCAGCGGCGCCCAGCACGACGCCGCGGCGTTCCGGCGGCATTCCTGTCGCGGCCCGCGCCAATGAAAAAAGCCCGCTTGCGCGGGCTTTTCTCTGGCGACGACGATTTACATCGGGGTGACGCGCGTGGGGCCTGCCCCGCTGATCACCTGGACGCGTTGGCCAACGCTGATGGGCACATCGGCTTCCTGGGCCACGACGCGGGTTTCGCCGTTGTCCAGGCGCACCGTGATTTCGTAGCCGGACGACTTGCCAACCGAGTTCTCGATGGCGTTGCCCGCCAGCGCGCCCAGGATGGCGCCGCCAACCGTGGCAATGGTGCGGCCCGTGCCGCCGCCGACCGCGTTGCCCGCGACGCCGCCCAACGCGCCGCCAGCCAGCATGCCTGCGCCGCTGGACTTGTCGTTCTGGATCACGATGGGACGCACGCCGGTGACCGTGCCCGTGCGGACGATCTGCTCGCGCTGGGCCTGGTCATAGCTGTACACGCCGCTGGAGGCGCTGCGGTTGGCGCAGCCACCCAGCACGGCCATCGACGTGACGACGGCGGCGACGGCCAGCCAGCGGCCGGCGCGCGGCGAGACCAGGGAAATGGATTTGGTTTGGTTCATTTGGACTCCTCGATCGGGCATCGCCGACGAATTTTGATCATACCCCAGCCCGAAAAGGGTGATGGAGCAGCCTGCAACACAGTGAAACGCGATCGTCCATTTCGACCGGCGCCAAGGGCGCCGGTTCCCCGCCCTGCCCAGGGATTCAGGCAGGCAAATGAATGCCGTAGGTGGCATGCAGCACCGCGTCGATCTCGGCGCGCGACGGCGCATAGTTCTGCGGACCGCGCGAAGCGATCTTGAGGGCGCCCATGACATTGCCCAGGCGGCAGCTGTCTTCCCAGCTCCAGCCGCAGGTCAGGCCGTAGAGCAGGCCGCCGCGCTGCGAATCGCCGCAGCCGGTGGGGTCCACGACCTGGGCCGCGCGCACGGGCGCGATCTGGGTCGTCTTGCCTTCGGTATACAGCGTGGCACCTTCGGCGCCGCGAGTGACGACCACCGCGATCAGGTCGCGCGCGATGTCCTCGATGCTGCGGCCGGTGCGCTGCTCCACCACGCTGGCCTCGTAATCATTGACCGTCAGCGCCTGCGCCATCTTGAGCATGCGCTCCAGGTCGTCGCGGTCGAACAGGGGCATGGCCTGGCCCAGGTCGAAGATGAACGGAATACCGCTCTTGTTCAGCCGTTCCGCGTGGGCGAACATGCCTTCCTTCGCGTCGGGCGCGACGATGGCCCAGGCGGCCGTGGCGCCGGTCACGTCATTCTGCGCGGCAAAAGCCATGGCGCCGGGGTGGAACGCGGTGATCTGGTTGTCGTCCAGATCGGTCGTGATGAAGCACTGGGCGGTGAAAGTCTCGGGAATGGTCTTGATTCGGCTGACGTCGATGCCCAGGCCCTGCAGCCGCTCCAGGTATTCGCCGGCGTCCTCGCCGACGGTGGCGACCGGCACGGGCTTGCCGCCCAGCAACTGCATGCTGTAGGCGATGTTGCCCGAGCAGCCGCCGTATTCCTTGCGCATGCTGGGCACCAGGAACGAGACGCTCAGCGAATGGATGCGGTCAGCAAGGATGTGCTCCTTGAAGCGCCCCTCGAATACCGCGATGGTGTCGAAAGCCATCGAACCGCAGACCAGGACCGAATTCGTCATGCCTGTCATCCTTGAAGAAAAATCTAGGGAAAGAACTTGTCGAGCTGATAGCCGTTGACCTGGACGCCCGCCACTTCGATGGGCACCGAGATCTTGAGCTCGCCGGCCGGGCCGAAGGGGCCGCGCAGTTGCTCCGGCGTCAGGTAGTCCTCGGGCCGCAGCACCTTGCGCACGACCACGGTATCCGACAGGTCGGTCAGGTCCAGCACCAGCGCGGGCCAATGCTGCGGCTTGTCGTAGCGGTTGCGCAGCATCAGGTTCAGCACCAGGCGGCTGCGGCCGTCATCGATGGCCGCGGCGCCCGGCGGCGGCTGCAGCGACGAGGCGGAAATCGCGATGCGCTCCAGGCGGCGCGCGTAGCCCACCGTGCAGCCCATGGAGCGGCAGGCGGCTTCCAGCGCCGGACGCAGCGCGGGCACGGAATTGGCGATGTCCACGCGATAGGCATAGAGCAGTTGCAGGCCGAGCGCGATCAGGCCCAGCAGGCATCCATAGCCCCAGAGCCGGCGCAGCAGGCCCCGGCGCGCCTGCCGGTCCTGATCCAGGAATTCCGGCGGAGCGCGTCCCACGTCGGTGGCGCTGGAATAGCGGGTGCGGGACTCGCCCAGCACCGGCGCGCCATCCGGAAGCGTATCGTCGTCGGCGTCTTCAAAATTCTTGGCGTCTTCATCGACACGGTCGCGGTCGTCGTCGAAGGCGTCATCGTCCCCTTCGCGCGCCCGCAGCGCCGGTTCACGCACCGTCTCGGCGCGCGCCGGCGCGCTCCAGGACAGCGACGGCTCGCCGCGCCGGTCGTCGGCTACGAACGCCTCGCCGCGACGCTCCTCGAATCGTGGCGCCACAAGACGCGAGTCCGGGTGGCGCTCATCAGCATGGTCGTGCCAGTCGTTCGCATCATCATGCTCGTCCTCGCCATGGCGATGGCCGCCCCGCGGTGCGTCGCCCTGCGATTCGTCATCATGCAGCTCATCGTCCAGCAGCTCATCGTCATCCAGTTCGTCCGCGCGCGCGCCCTTGTCCTCTGCCTGTCGGCGGATCTGTTCGCGGCTGCGCAGCACGGCGGGCGGCGTCGCGGATGGCGGCGGCTCCCAAGACCGGGCCGGGGATTGCGATACGGCGGGTTCATCTTCCCAGGGAGGCACCGGCTCGGAAGGCCGGGCAGGCGGGGTCTCGGGCCGGACCAGGGGAGGAACCGCAAGGGCCGGCTCGACGACGCGGACTGGAGTTGCGGCCGGCACGGCAATCGGCGTCTCGGCCTGCCGTCCGGAAACGTCCGCAGGCTGCACCAGGCTGGCCCGGCCGTCGAACACCGTGGAGCAGGCGCCGCAACGCACCAGGCCATTGCGGATCCGCAACTGGTCCGGCACCACCTTGAAGGCGGTGCCGCAATGCGGGCAGCGGGTGGTCAAAGCCATGGCGTTGCGCGGCTGTTATGCGTTCAAGCCTTGCGGCCGTGCAGGCAGACCCAGCCGTCGCGCGCGCGCCAGACCGACATGGCGATCCACGGAGCATAGGCGGCGGCGACTTCCTCGGCCTGGCGTTCCAGCACGCCCGAGAGCACCAGTTGCCCGCCGGGCGCGACGCGGCCGGCCAGCATGGGCGCCAGCACCTTCAGCGGGTTCGACAGGATATTGGCGACCACGACCTGGAACGTGCCGTCTTTCAGGCCGTCGGGCAGCATGGCATCCAGCTCGACGCCGTTGACCTGGGCGTTGAACACGGTGCTCTGCACGGCTTGCGGATCGATGTCCACCGCCTGGGTCGGCCCCGCGCCCAGCTTGCGCGCGGCGATGGCCAGGATGCCCGAGCCGCAGCCGTAGTCCAGCAGCGTCGCGCCGGCCGGCAGCTCGGCCTCGAGCCAGGCCAGGCACAGGTGGGTCGTGGGATGGCTGCCGGTGCCGAAAGCCAGGCCCGGATCGAGTTCGATGTGGATGGCGCCGTCGGCGGCATCCAGGTCCAGTCCCGGCACGTCCGGATTGTCGCGGTGCCAGCTGGGCACGATCCACAGCCGCTCGGCGACCTGGATGGGGCCGAACTGCGATTGCGTCAGTCGCACCCAGTCGGCATCCGGCACGTCGCGCAGGCTCCAGTCCTGGAACAGCGCGGGGTCCAGTTCGCCGGCCTCGGCCGCCTCGGCCATGATCTGGGCGGGATCGGCGCCATCGGGCAGCAGGGCCACGACGCGGTTGCGGTCCCAGGCCTGCACGTCGGGCTCGGTGCCCGGTTCGCCGAACAACGGGCGCTCGTCGTCGGTGCCGAAATCGGCGTCCTCGACCGACACCGACAGCACGCCGGCTTCCAGCAGCGCGTCGGACAGGGCTTCGGCCTGGGCTTCCAGGCAATGGAGCACGAGTTCACGCATGAGATTCTTCCATCTGGACGACGGGCCGCGGCATGCGCCGCGGCCCGTTCGACCGTAAAAACACAAAAGGGGCCTCGCGGCCCCGGAAAAAGCGGATCAGGGCCGCTGGGCCAGCTTGTTTTCCAGATAGTGGATGCTGGTGCCGCCTTCGATGAAGCGGGAATCCTGCAGCAGCTCGCGATGCAGCGGGATGTTGGTCGAAATGCCTTCCACCACCATTTCCGACAGGGCCGTGCGCATGCGGGCCAGCGCCTGGTCCCGGGTATCGCCGTAGGTAATGACCTTGGCGATCATGGAATCATAGTTCGGCGGCACGAAATAGCCGTTGAACGCATGCGAATCGATACGCACGCCAGGACCGCCCGGGGTATGCCAGTTGGTGATGCGGCCAGGGCTGGGCACGAAGCGGAACGGATCTTCCGCGTTGATGCGGCATTCGATCGCATGACCCTTGAAGCCGATGTCGCGCTGGCGCAGCGTGAACTTCTCGCCGGCGGCGATCAGGATCTGCTGCTGGACCAGGTCCACGCCCGTGATCAGTTCCGTGACGGGATGCTCGACCTGGATGCGGGTGTTCATTTCGATGAAATAGAACTCGCCGTTTTCATACAGGAACTCGAACGTGCCCGCGCCGCGATAGCCCATCTTGCGGCAGGCGTCAGCGCAGCGGTCGCCGATGCGCTCGATCAGGCGGCGCGCGATGCCGGGGGCCGGCGCTTCCTCGATGACCTTCTGGTGGCGGCGCTGCATGGAGCAATCGCGCTCGCCCAGCCAGACCGCGTTGCGGCCGCCGTCGGCCAGCACCTGGATTTCCACGTGGCGCGGATTCTCCAGGAACTTCTCCATATAGACTTCGGGGTTGTTGAACGCGGCGCCCGCCTCGGAACGCGTCATCGTGACGGCGTTCAGCAGCGCGGCTTCCGTGTACACCACCCGCATGCCGCGGCCACCGCCGCCGCCCGCGGCCTTGATGATGACCGGGTAGCCGACTTCGCGCCCAATGCGCACGATTTCCTGCGGATCGTCGGGCAACGCGCCCTCGGAACCGGGCACCACCGGCACGCCGGCCTCGATCATGGCGCGCTTGGCGCTGACCTTGTCGCCCATCAGGCGAATGGTGTCGGGACGCGGACCGATGAACACGAAGCCGCTTTTCTCGACGCGATCGGCGAAATCGGCGTTTTCCGACAGGAAGCCGTAGCCGGGGTGGATCGCCTCGGAATCGGTGACTTCGGCGGCCGAGATGATGGCCGGCATGTTCAGGTAGCTTTCACGCGAGGGCGCGGGCCCGATGCACACGGACTCATCGGCCAGGCGCACGTACTTGGCTTCGCGGTCGGCCTCGGAGTGCACCACCACGGTCTTGATGCCCAGCTCGCGGCAAGCGCGCTGAATGCGCAGGGCGATCTCGCCCCGGTTGGCGATCAGGATTTTTTCGAACATATCAGCTATCAGCCAATGACGAACAGAGGCTGGCCGTACTCGACGGGTTCGCCGTTCTCGACCAGGATTTCCTTGATCACGCCGGACTTGTCGGCTTCGATCTCATTGAGCAGCTTCATGGCTTCAATGATGCAGAGGGGATCGCCTTCCTTGACGCTCTGGCCGACGTCGATGAACGGCGCGGCGCCCGGATTCGGCGAGCGGTAGAACGTGCCGACCATCGGCGCCTTGACCACATGGCCCTGGATCGCGGCCGGCGCCGGCGCGGCGGGCGCGGCGGCGGGAGCGGGCGCGGCCACCGGCGCGGCGGCCACGCCGGCTTCGGGCTGGTGGTACGCGACCGGTTGCAGGGTCTGCGAGAACTTGACGATGCGAACCTTGCCTTCGCCTTCGGTGATTTCCAGCTCGGCGATGCCCGATTCAGCCACCAGGTCGATCAGGGTTTTGAGTTTTCGAAGGTCCATAGAAGCTGCTTCCCGAAATAGTGTCGGCAACGTCCCTGCGTCGGGACCGCGCCGTTTAAGATGTAAAAGCGATGAGTTGGAGCGAGATCAGTGCCGCACCGCGTAGCGCAGGGCCGCTTCGTAGCCGTCCGCGCCCAGGCCGCTGATGAGGCCTATCGCCAGATCGGACAGATACGAGTGATGCCTGAAGGGCTCCCGCTTATACAGGTTGGACAAATGTACTTCAATAAATGGGATCGCGACCCCGGCCAGCGCATCGCGAACAGCGACGCTGGTGTGCGTGTATGCCGCCGCGTTGATGATGATGAAGTCCGTGCCGTCTTGCCGCGCCGCCTGGATGCGATCGACCAGTGCGCCCTCGTGATTGCTCTGCCACGCCGTGAGCGTGGCGCCCAGTTCCCCTGCAAGCCGTTCCAGGTTTTCATTGATCTGCTGCAGCGTCAGACTGCCGTAGATATGAGGTTCCCGGGTGCCTAGCAGGTTCAGATTCGGGCCATGCAATACCAGTATGTTTTGCGCCATGCGCTTGCCAATGAGTGGATTGCCAATCTTGATTTGTTGGCAAAACAGCCGATAAACCAGCTTTTTACGCCAATTCCCACCATTTGTCCAACAGACTTACGCCTTCAAACCGGCCAGTGTCTGATCCAGATCCTGGGGCTGAATTTCACCCAGGATCTTCCGGTTAATTCCACCATCTGCATTGAAAATAACCGTAAAAGGCAAACCGCCGCTAGGGTTACCCAGCTTGCGCAGCACGTCGATGCCACCGGCGCCCAATACCCACAGCGGGTACGAAACCTGCACTTTCTCGACAAATTTCTGCATATTGACCGCCGAATCAACGCCGATACCGACAAAGCGCACTTTCGGATATTTTTTCTGCAGGGCGTCGAGCTCGGGCATCTCCTTGACGCAAGGCGCGCACCAGGTCGCCCAGAAATTCACCAGCATGGGCTGGCCCTTCCAGCCATCCAGCGAATGCGAGGCGCCACTCAGGTCGGGCAGGCGCAGAGCCATCAGCGAGGCGACGGGATCGACCTGCGCGTCGGCAGCCTGGGGCGCCTGCGGCGCCTGGGACTTGCCGCGGCCCAGCCAGGTGAACACGCCGGCCGCGGTGGCGGCGGCGGCCACGCCGGCGGAAAGAATGAGACGTCGATTCATGGCGCGATCATAACCGCTGCCGCCGGTTTGCGCCTTGCGCCGGCACAGTCCGGTGCGCCGCCATGCACAGCAGCCCGCCTCGCCTCTATATATACAATGCAGCACAGGAGAGTTTTTCAATGCATCTGCATATTCTTGGCATCTGCGGTACGTTCATGGGCGGGCTGGCGCTGATCGCGCGCGCCGCCGGACACAAGGTCACCGGCTGCGACGCGGGCGTCTATCCGCCCATGAGCACGCAGCTGGCCGAACAGGGCATCGAACTGATCGAGGGTTTCGGTCCCGAGCAACTGGCGCTCAAGCCCGACCTGTACGTGATCGGCAACGTGGTCAGCCGCGGCAACCCGCTGATGGAAGCCATCCTGGAATCGGGCGCGCGCTATGTCTCCGGCCCGCAATGGCTGGGCGACAACATCCTGCCCGGCGCTCACGTGCTGGCGGTGGCCGGCACCCACGGCAAGACCACCACCAGTTCCATGCTGACCTGGATCCTGGAAGCGGCGGGCCTGGCGCCCAACTTCCTGATCGGCGGCGTGGCGCCCGACCTGCACGTCTCGGCCCGGTACAGCCCCACGCAGCGGCATTTCGTGATCGAGGCGGACGAGTACGACACGGCCTTCTTCGACAAACGCTCGAAGTTCGTGCACTACCGCCCCCGCACCGCGATCCTGAACAACCTTGAATACGATCACGCCGACATCTTTCCCGATCTGGCCGCGATCGAAACCCAATTCCATCACCTGGTCCGCACCATTCCCGGCTCGGGCCGCATCCTGCGCCCGGCGCATTCCGACGCGCTGGACCGCGTGCTGGCGCGCGGCTGCTGGTCGGAAACGGTCACGTTCGGCGACGATGGCCGCTGGCAGGCGTCCGAACCCGACGCCGACGGCGCCTTCCTCGTCCGCCGCGATGGCCAGGACCTCGGCACGGTGCGCTGGTCGCTCGGCGGCGAGCACAACCGCATGAACGCGCTGGCCGCGCTGGCCGCCGCCGAACATGCCGGCGTGCCGGCGGCCCAGGGCATCGAGGCGCTGAGCCGCTTCGGCGGCGTCAAGCGCCGCATGGAGCTTCGCGGCACGGTCCAGGGCGTGAAGGTCTATGACGACTTCGCGCACCATCCCACCGCCATCGCCACCACCATCGCCGGCCTGCGCCGCCAGGTCGGGCAGGCCCGCATCCTGGCCGTGCTGGAACCCCGCTCCAACACCATGAAACTCGGCACCATGGCCGCCCGCCTGCCCGACGCGCTGGCCGGCGCCGACCTGGTGTTCTGCTTCGGCGCCAAGTCCGGCAAGCACGCGCTGGGCTGGGACCCGGCCGAAGTGCTGGCGCCGCTGGGCGCGCGCGCCAGCCATCGCGACGACATCGACGCGCTGGTGGACGCGGTGGTCCAGGCCGCCCGCCCCGGCGACCATGTGCTGGTCATGAGCAACGGCGGCTTCGGCGGCATCCACGGCAAGCTGCTGGACGCGCTGGAGCGACGCGCTTGAGGCGCGCAAGGACGACGCGATGAGCAGTTCGATCCTCTATCTGCACGGCTTCCGCTCGTCGCCGACCTCGTTCAAGTCCCGCCTGATGGCCGATGCCATGGCCGAACGCGGCCTGGCCGGCGCCTGGGCCTGCCCCCAATTGCCCGCCAGCCCGCGCCAGGCCATTGCCCTGGCCATGGATATCGCCCGCCGCCAGCTGGACGGCGCGCCCGATCCGCGCGCGCTGACGGTCATCGGCTCATCGCTGGGCGGCTTCTACGCCACCTGGCTGGCCGAGCAACTGGGCTGCAAGGCCGTGCTGCTCAATCCGGCCGTCGAGGCCCCGCGCGACCTGGCCACCCAGGTGGGCGAGCACCGCATGTATCATTCGGACGAACCCTTCGTTTTCCTGCCGGAATACGTGGACGAGCTGGCCGCTATCCACGCGCCCGCCATCACCCGGCCCGAGCGCTACTTCCTGGTGGCGGCCACGGGAGACGAAGTGCTGGACTGGCGCGAAATGCGCGACCGCTACGCGGGTTGCCGCCAGCGCATCGTGCAGGGCGGCGACCATGGCCTGTCCGACTTCGCCCGCTGGATGCCCGAGGTCCTGGAATTCGCGCTTGGCGCGGAACCGGTTCGCCCCCAATAATCCAATCTGTGCCCCGAACTCCATAACGACAGCAGCACCACGGCGACGCGTGCGCGCCGCCCAGGACGATCCACCACCATGTATGTGTTTTACGAAGACGACGGCAGCTTCAAGGCCGGCAATATCCTGTCCGAAACCGACGCCAGCCTGCAGGTGGAATCGGAATCCGGCAAGCGCAGCAAGATCAAGCGCGCCAATACGCTGTTCACATTCGCCGCGCCGGAACCCGCCGCGCTGATGAGCCAGGCGGCGGCCGCCGCCGAGGCGCTGGCGGACGGGGTGCGCGACGGCGGCGCCGCCGCGCTCCGGATGCATCTGCTCCTTTTCGCGGCCGGCGGCGGCGCGCGCCGCGCCAGCGACGGGGGGGCCGGCCGGGCCCGCGCCGGCTGCCCGCGGGCCGCCGCCGTGGCCGCCGAGCAGGCGCGATAC
>NZ_JAGTJY010000005.1:0-66673 GCF_018195695.1 Achromobacter sp. Marseille-Q0513
TGGGGCTGGGGGAAATAGCCGATGGCCGGCCCGCGCGAGGCGCGGCGCTCGCCGGCCTGCACCGGCAGCTCTTCGGCCAGGGTCTTGATCAGCGTGCTCTTGCCCGCGCCGTTGGCGCCCAGCACGCCGACGCGGCTGCCGGCGCGCACCATCAGCGTCACGTCGCGCAGGATGGGCACGGTGTTGCCGGCCGCGTCCGTGTAGCCGGCGGACAGGTGTTCCAGCGTCAGCAGCGGATCCGGTACCTGGTCGGGCGAGGGAATGCGGATATCGATGCCGGCCTCGGCCTGCAGCGGCGCCAGCACCTGCATGCGCGCCAGGGCCTTGACCCGGCTCTGCGCCTGCTTGGCCTTGGACGCCTTGGCCTTGAAGCGGTCGATGAAGCCCTGCAGGCGTGCGGCTTCGCGCTGCTGCCGTTCGTAGGCGATGTTGCCCAGGCGCAGGCGCTCGGCGCGCTGCGTCAGGTAGTCGTTGTAGCCGCCGCGGTAGCGCACCAGCTTGGCATGGTCGAAATGCAGGATGGATTTCGCCACCGCGTCCAGGAACTCGGTGTCGTGGGAGATCAGCATCACCGTGCCGGGATAGGCCGCCAGCCATTTCTCCAGCCACAGCATGGCGTCCAGGTCCAGGTGGTTGGTGGGTTCGTCCAGCAGCAGCAGCTCGGACGGCGCCATCAGTGCGCGCGCCAGCGCCAGGCGCATGCGCCAGCCGCCGGAGAAGCTCTCTACAGGCTGCATCCATTCCTGCGGCTTGAAGCCCAGGCCGGCCAGCAGCTGCTCGGCGCGCGAGGCCGCGCTCCAGGCGCCGGCTTCCACCAGCGCCGCCTCGGTCTCGGCGATCTGCGTGCCCTGGTCGTCGCCCAGCGTGGCGCGGCGCGCCTGCAGTTCGCGCAGATGGGTGTCGCCGTCGATGACGAACTCGCGGGCGGGACGTTCGTCGGCGTGGATTTCCTGTTCGACGCTGGCGATGCGCCAGCCGGCCGGCAGGCTCAGGTCGCCGGCGTCCTGGTCGATCTCGCCGGTCAGAAGCGCGAACAGCGTCGACTTGCCGGCGCCGTTCTTGCCGACGATGCCCACGCGTTCGCCGGGGTGTACAACAAATTCAGCGCCGTCCAGCAGCACCTTGGTGCCGCGGCGCACGGTCAATCCTTGGGCGCGTATCACGTTTTCAGTTGTTCTCGGGTCAATAGCAGAAGCTGGTCGCTGGCTTCCTCGGTGTCCAGCCACACGGGCGACAGCTCGGGGAAGGCGGCTTCGAAGAAGTCGCGCTCGTGGCCGATTTCCAGCACCAGCACGCCCTCGTCGCTCAGATAGCGCGGCGCGGCTTCCAGGATGCGGCGCACCAGGTCCATGCCGTCGGTGCCGCCAGCCAGGGCCAGTTGCGGTTCGTGCAGGTATTCTTGCGGCAGCGCGTCCATCGAGCCGCTGTTCACATAGGGCGGGTTGCACAGGATCACGTCGTAGCGGCGCGCGGGCAGCGCGTCGAACAGGTTGCTCTGGTGCAGTTCCAGCCGGTCGGCCAGGCCGTAGTCGTCGACGTTGCGGCGGGCCACGTCCAGCGCGTCCGGGGACACGTCAACGGCGTCCACCTGCGCATTCGGGAAGGCCAGCGCACCCAGGATGGCCAGGCAGCCCGAGCCGGTGCACATGTCCAGCACGTGCTCGACGGCGTAGGGATCCTGCACCCAGGGCGTCAGGCCCTGGTCCAGCAGTTCGGCGATGGGCGAGCGCGGCACGATGACGCGCGCGTCCACGTAGAAGCGGTGGCCGCGCAGCCAGGCTTCGTTGGTGAGGTAGGCGGCCGGCACGCGCTCGGTCACGCGGCGGTCGATCAGGTCCAGCACGCGCTCGCGTTCCTCGGTCAGCACGCGGGCGTCCAGGAAGGGATCGAGCGTGTCCAGCGGCAGGTGCAGCGCGTGCAGCGTCAGGTACACCGCCTCGTCCCAGGCATTGTCGCTGCCGTGGCCCAGCGCCACCTGGGCGGCGTTCAGGCGCGATACGCCGTAGCGGATCAGGTCGCGCAGGGTTTGCAGTTCGTGGCGGGCGGCAGGATTCATGTGTGCTCGGATTCGTGAAGCCGCCCCCGTCCGGCCCGGCGGGCCTTCATGGGGGCGGCGGTCCCGCGCGGCAGGCGCGGGGTGTGGCTCGTCAGGGCTGGACGGGCAGCAGGTTTTCCAGCGTGCGCCGGTAGATGTTCTTGAGCGGATCGAGCGAGGCGATCTCGATGCGCTCATTCACCTTGTGGATGGTGGCGTTGCAGGGGCCGAACTCGATGACCTGCGGGCAGATCTTGGCGATGAAGCGGCCGTCCGACGTGCCGCCGGTGGTCGACAGCTCGGTGGTGACGCCGGTCTCGGCCAGGATGGCCGAGGACAGCGCCTCGCTGAGCGAACCGCGCGGGGTCAGGAAGGGCTCGCCGCCCAGCTCCCAGTCCAGCTCGTACTCCAGGCCATGGCGGTCCAGCACCTCATGCACGCGCGCCTTCAGCCCTTCGGGCGTGCTGGCGGTCGCGAAGCGGAAGTTGAACAGCGCCACGGCATCGCCCGGCACCACGTTGGTGGCGCCGGTGCCCGAGTTCAGGTTCGACACCTGGAACGTGGTGGGCGGGAAGTACTCGTTGCCCTGGTCCCATTCGATGGCCACGATCTCGGCCAGCGCCGGCGCCAACTGGTGCACCGGGTTGCGCGCCAGGTGGGGGTAGGCCACGTGGCCCTGCACGCCCTTGACCGTCAGCGTGCCCGACAGCGAGCCGCGGCGGCCGTTCTTGCAGATGTCGCCCAGCGTGTCGCCCGAGGTGGGCTCGCCGACGATGCAGAAGTCCATCTGTTCGCCGCGCGCCTTGAGCGCGTCGCAGACGATGGCGGTGCCGTCGATCGACGGGCCTTCCTCGTCGGACGTGATCAGCAGCGCGATCGAGCCGCCGTGCTGCGGATGGGCCGCCACGAATTCCTCGGCCGCCACCACGAAGGCGGCGATCGAGCTCTTCATGTCGGCCGCGCCGCGGCCGTACAGGAAACCGTCGCGCTCGGTCGGCGTGAACGGGTCGCTCTGCCATTTTTCGCGCGGGCCCGGCGGCACCACGTCCGTGTGGCCGGCGAACACCGCCAGCGGGGCGGCGCTTCCGCGCCGCGCCCACAGGTTGGTGACGCCGCCCTGGGCGATGGTCTCGCAGCGGAAACCGATGCGTTCCAGGCGCGCGGCCAGCGTCGCCTGGCAGTCCTCGTCGGCCGGGGTGACCGACGGGCGGGCGATCAGGTCCTTGACCAGGTCCAGGACGGCCGATGATCCGGAAGACGTGCTCATCAAGCCCTCAGCAGGTCGTTGATGCTGGTCTTGGCGCGCGTCTGCGCGTCGACGCGCTTGACGATCACGGCGCAGGCCAGGCTGTGTGAACCGTCGGCCGAGGGCAGCGAGCCCGGCACCACGACCGAGCCCGAGGGCACGCGGCCGTAGGTGATCTTGCCGGTGGCGCGGTCATAGATCTTGGTGCTTTGCGACAGGAACACGCCCATGGCCAGCACCGAGTTCTCTTCGACCACCACGCCTTCCACCACTTCGGAACGGGCGCCGATGAAGCAGTTGTCCTCGATGATGGTGGGGTTGGCCTGCAGCGGCTCCAGCACGCCGCCGATGCCGACGCCGCCGGACAGGTGGACGTTCTTGCCGATCTGGGCGCACGAGCCGACCGTGGCCCAGGTGTCGACCATGGTGCCTTCATCGACGTAGGCGCCGATGTTGACGTAGGAGGGCATCAGCACCACGTTGCGGGCGATGTAGGCGCCACGGCGGGCCACGGCCGGCGGCACCACGCGGTAGCCGCCTTGCTTGAAGGCGTTGTCGCCGTACTCGGAGAACTTGAGCGGCACCTTGTCGTAGAACTGCAGCGGGGCCTGGCCCATGATGGCGTTCTCGCTCAGGCGGAACGACAGCAGCACGGCCTTCTTGATCCATTGATGCACGACCCAGTCGTCATTGATCTTTTCGGCCACGCGCAGGCGGCCCAGGTCCAGACCGTCGATGGTGTGCTCGACCGCTTCGCGCACTTCGGCGCTGGCGTCGGCGGGCGACAGGTTGGTCCGGTCTTCCCAGGCCTTTTCGATGGTGGTTTGCAGGTCGAGAGTCATAACGGCTCAGCTTTTCAAAGAGGGGTTGGTCAAACGGAAGTCTTGATGAAATGCGCGATGCGCTCGGCGGCCTGGACGCATTCGGCCAGCGGCGCCACCAGCGCCAGGCGCACCCGGTTCTCGCCGGGATTGACGCCGTGCGCGTCGCGCGCCAGGAAGCTGCCGGGCAGCACCGTCACGCCGGTGCGGCCGTACAGGTCGCGCACGAAGGCGGTGTCGGGGCCGGACGTGCCGGCCCACAGGTAGAACGAGGCTTGCGGGCGGTCCACGTTGAGGACGTTGCGCAGGATGGGCAGCACCGCGTCGAATTTCTCGCGGTACATGCGCCGGTTTTCCTTCACGTGTTCTTCGTCGGTCCAGGCGGCGATGCTGCCGGCCGTGACGATGGGGCTCATGGCGCTGCCATGATACGTGCGGTACAGCAGGAAGCGGCCGATCAGCGCCGCGTCCCCGGCCACGAAGCCCGAGCGCAGGCCGGGCACGTTGGAGCGCTTGGACAGGCTGGAGAACGCCACCAGGTTGCGATAGTCGTCGCGGCCCAGGCGGCGCGCCGCCTGCAGCCCGCCCAGCGGCGGATTGCCTTCGTCCAGGTAGATCTCGGAATAGCATTCGTCGGAGGCGATGACGAAACCGTGGCGGTCGGACAGCTGGAACAGCGTCTTCCACTCTTCCAGCGACATCACGTTGCCGGCCGGGTTGCCCGGCGAGCACACGAACACCAGCCGCGTCTTGCGCCAGATGTCTTCCGGCACCTGGTTCCAGTCGCAGCCGAAATTGCGCGCCGCGTCGGCATTGACGTAATAGGGCGTGCCGCCGGCCAGCAGCGTCGCGCCCTCGTAGATCTGGTAGAACGGGTTGGGGCAGACCACCACCGAGCCGGCCGACGGATCGATCACCGTCTGGGTGAAGGCGAACAGCGCTTCGCGCGAACCCAGCGCCGGCAGCACCTGGGTTTCCGCGTCCGGGGCCGGAATGCTGTAGCGCCGCGCCAGCCACTCGGAGATCGCCCGGCGCAGCGCCGGATCGCCCTTGGTGGACGGATAGACCGACAGCCCCGCCATGCCGTCGCGGATGGCCTGCGCGACGCGCTCCGGCGCGGCGTGCTTGGGTTCGCCGATCGACAGATTGATGGGGGCAAGCCCGTCCGGCGGCGTGCCGGCCGAGGCCAGCAAGGCCCGCAATTTCTCGAACGGGTAGGGGTGTAGAGCATCTAGGCGCGGGTTCATGCGCACGATTTTAACAAGCAAGCTACAATAGCGGGCTTGGCCGTAAGCGAAGGTGGCGAAATTGGTAGACGCACCAGGTTTAGGTCCTGACGCCGTAACAGGTGTAGGGGTTCGAGTCCCCTCCTTCGCACCAAGAATCCTCCCAGTAAAACAGTGACTTAGCAATGGCTCAGGTTTTTGCCTTGTCATTGTTTTTGGCTGTTTGGGCTACGCCCGAGAGAGGCGCAAAACGCTGGGCGGTGAAGATCCTGTGGTCGGCGTTCGGCAGGCCGCTACAGTCGAAGCTCAGGCGGTGCCGTGATGAGGCGGCTATCCGCCCGTAGTGTTTGACACTGGACTGCGGGTT
Organism: Achromobacter sp. Marseille-Q0513; assembly: GCF_018195695.1. Lineage (NCBI taxonomy): Bacteria > Pseudomonadati > Pseudomonadota > Betaproteobacteria > Burkholderiales > Alcaligenaceae > Achromobacter > Achromobacter sp. Marseille-Q0513. The sequence continues at coordinate 5,696 of NZ_JAGTJY010000005.1, forward strand.
TTCGCCCTCAGAACAAACCTCAACAGATTCCCTTAGAAGTACATCTAGACTAGAAAACCCGCCACGCGCAAGCCGGCGGGTTTTTGCATTCAAAGCATCTTTGAATAGTTGATAATGATATCGAATCTCGTTATTGTTATGGGAAAGTGAAAATCAAATGTCGCTTGCGGTAGAGAGAGCAGACAAATGGTTCGAGGATGCCTATCACGGGAGGAGGCGGTAATGGTTGTGCTTGGCCGATGCGCGAGACAGGCAGTCGGAGTGGTCGCATCGATTCACATGACGTTTGGTTTCTTGCTTGCGACATCGGCTTACGCGGCACCAGACCCGACCAAAGACTTTCCGTCCTGGAATATGAGCATGTTCTCGAGGGCGAACTGCATCAACAATGAGTCGATTTCATGGGACCCCAGCGGAGCGTCGTACTGGAAACTGTATACAACTTCGCTCCAAATTAATCTGGATGACTTCACCCAGGTCTATGTGACCGCTGGACCAGCAGTAACTTGGAGATCCGCCGCTATATCCTGGTTCGCCGCGGGAGAGGGGTTTTGGCAAGTAGAAGGTAACCATCAAATCCAGCCTGCACCCAAGACCGATGAGAATGAAGGATGGGCCTTGATAGCCACCTATTGCCCAAATAGTTTCGGCGGCGCCACTGACGATCTTGAGGATTGCGTGCAAACCTATGCTGACAACTGCAGCTTCTAAGGAAATCGGGATGTATATGGGTAGTGGAATCACTCGATCCGCCGTCTTCATCGCGGCTTTGCTCGTGGGCGGCGTTGCATCCGCGGCCGGCGCCGTGGCAACCGAGTTTCCGGCGGCCAGCGAAATCAAGCCACCGGCCAATATGCCGGCCGAGGCCAAGGCGATCTGGGACAAGCAACGGGCCAACGCAAGCAAGGTGACACCGCGTGCACTTGATTCGAGTCCGGCCACCAACCTTGCTTCGATACCTGTCATCGAGCGATCGTTCAAGCCCATGCGCGAGCGGGTGGAGCAGCTCGCCAAGACTCGCGGCTCGCTTCCCGAACATCTGCACACGCCATGGGTGATTCCTTCTGACGTTTCGAAGAGCCCGCTCGGTCGTTGCACGCTGGGTCAGGCGACTCCCATGGGCGTCGAAGTGGACGGCAAGCTCACCGGCCAGATTCGGGTGTTCGATTGTTCCAGGATCGGGCCTGTCATCCTGACGGAAGATATGCTGAACAAAGGCGGCATGCTCAGCCTCGCATCCGCCGATGATGTGAATGCGAAACTCCTGGTGGGGGGAATCGAGCGGGGCGTGATTGCCTCGCGACTGGTTCGGTCCGAGGACAAGGAAGAGATGACCATGGTGCGTTGGCGCAGCGGTGACAAGTCGGTCACGCTGCGCGTATCCGGGACGCAGGCGCATTCTCTCGAATTTGTTCAAGAGACCCTGAACAACATTGCTGACTGAATGCCTGCTGCGCCGAGCGCGCGGGTAGGGCGGCTTCTTCGTCGGCCTGGGTCCACGGCCCCGGAACACGCAAGTGTCCCGAGGCTTTTCTTTTTGTCGGCTATTGCACGCGCACCGGCATGCTGCAATCGGAAAAAAAGACCTCGCAGGTGCCGCCGCTGACCTGCGCGCATTCATTCAGCGCCAGCCGGGATGCTTCTTCCAGCGTGGCCGCGAACCGGGCGGACGTCCGGTTGTTGCCCCACGCGATCACGCCGCATTGATTGGCATACGACAGGTTCACCTTGCAGTCGCCGCCGCCTTTTTGGGCGCATATCGCCAGCGCGGCTTCTTCGGCCTGCCGGCGGGTCGCCTTGCTGCCCGCGACGCCGGTCTTGCCGGTGACGCTGTCCACGGCGATCGCGCCCCAGCGATCTTCCCAGCGGACGGATGGGGCAGCGGATTCGCCCTGTGTTCCGCCCGGGACCTGGTACAGGCCGGGGATGGGCACGCACCCGCTTGAGCCGGAGCCGGGAGCCGCCGGCGTATAGCCGTCGGCGCAGCCGTTTTCGGCGGCTGCGGGATTGGTAAGGGCCAGGGCCGCGGTCAGCGTTGCCAGCGCCACGGCAAGGCGGTGGAGGATTTTCATCAGAGTCACCTGGTTGGTGGGGGCGGAGGATGTGCAAATTCTAGGGACAGGCCAAGTCGATGGCAATGCTGAATCGGCTGGTGTAACGAGATTCCGCGCGCACCGGCAGGCTGTATATGGGGCGCGGCGCGCAGGCTTGCCGATTTGACAGCCTTGTTTGATTGTAAATACAATCTGCCCCGTGAACTTCGCTTTCATCCATTAAAAGAACAATCACCCCACGCAGCGGACCTTGCGCATCCTCCTTGTGCGCACCGTCAGGAAGACAACGGCATCTGCGGCATGCGTTTCCCCCATCGAATACATCCGGTTTGGCCGGCATTGCGGGGAAACCGGACGAAGTTCGCATGATCGGTTGGCTGACAGGCCGCTCCGGGAGTCGGACATCATGACGACCAAGCGCATTCCTGATTCATCGGAACATGACAACCCTGACATCCTTGCGGGCAAGCCCGTCGAGGCGTCCGGCAGCGATGGCGCATCCCCGCAAGCGGAGTCCGCCGGCGTGCGCCGGCGCGGTCCCCAGAAGGCGCCGCTCAAGCGGGTGGTCACCATCCGCCTGTCGGCGGACGTGGTGGACGCGTTCAAGGCGACCGGCGCCGGGTGGCAGACCCGTGTCGATAGCGCCCTGAAAGACTGGCTCAAGCAGAACCCGCCTTCCTGAGCCGACCGATCATTCCCTCAATCCCAAGGAAAACGCAGTCAACCGAACTTTCGACGGGCGACGCGATGCTGGCGCAACCATCGCCGGCGGCGCGCTGTCGTCCGAAGAGGGGAGGCCATATGCACAAGCACACTGAACAATCGATACTTCGCACTTCCATTCTCGTCACCATCGTGGTCGCCGGCAGCGGCATCCTCTTCGGCCTCTTGTCCGGGTCCTTCTCCATCGTGTTCGACGGCGTCTACATGCTGGCGGACGCGGGCATGAGCGGCCTGGCGCTGATCGTCGCCCGTCTCATCGCACTGTCCACGGCGCCGGGCGGACCGACCGGCAAGCTGCGCGACCGCTTCACCATGGGCTTCTGGCACCTTGAGCCCATGGTGCTGGGCCTGAACAGCCTCATGCTGACCGGGGTCGCCATCTACGCGTTGATCAATGCCGTCGGCAGCCTGATGAAGGGCGGCCGCGACCTGGAGTTCAGCTATGCGATCTTCTATGCCGCCTTCGCGTTGGTGGCCTGCATCGGCATGGCCATCTACGAAATGCGGGTGAACCGGAAGTTGCGTTCGGAATTCGTGGCGCTGGATGCCAAGGCGTGGATCATGTCGGGCGGGATCACCGCGGCGCTGCTGCTGGCCTTCAGCGTCGGCTATGCCATCGAGGGCACCTCGCTCGATTACCTGACGCCCTATATCGACCCGGCCGTGCTGGCGCTGGTGTGCCTGGTGATCATTCCGATGCCTATCGGCACCATACGGCGCGCCCTGGCCGATGTACTGCTGATCACGCCGCCGGACCTGAAGGAGCACGTGGACGAGGTGGCCAGGACGTTCACGCAGCGCTACGGTTTCACGTCGCATCGTTCCTATGTGGCGAAAGTGGGACGCGGCAAGCAGATCGAGCTGTATTTCATCGTGCCCAAGGACCTGCCTGCCAAGCCGCTGGAGGAATGGGACCGGATCCGCGACGAGGTGAGCCGTGCCGTGGGCGACGATACGCCGGACCGCTGGCTGACCATCGCCTTCACGACGGACCTGGAGTGGGCGGTCTGAGGCAGCGCGGCCGGGCATGCGTTGTCCTGCCGCGCGCTTTGTTCTAGCCTCGTGTTCCTCACGCATGCAAAACGAGGCGGACAGGATGGCTATCGAACTTGAACGGGAATTGCGCGATACGGCGGTCGCGTCGATCCAGCGGTATTTCGACCAGAACATGGAAGAGCCGATCGGCAATATCGCCGCCGGCGCGCTGCTGGGATTCTTCCTGGAGGAAATCGGGCCGGTCATATACAACCGGGCGGTTGCCGACGTACAGGAAAGGTTGCAGGCCCGCGTTGCCGAACTGGACCTGGAAGTCCACGAGGACGAATTCGCCTACTGGCGCAAGTATGACAAGGCCAAGCGCGGCCGGTGACCGGATGCCCTGCGCGGGCGTTGATCCGGCGCCAGGCCGGCGCCGTCTGGAGCCCCGTGGCACGCAAGTGCTCCGGGGCTTTCTTTTGCCCGCGCCAGGGGATGGCCGTGGAGAGTCCCGGCCCTGGCGGTATTGCTAGATCAGAGGCGGATGATCTTTCCGCCCGGTGGCGAAAGCTCGTGCAGCAGATCGTCCAGGTACTCGGCCAGGTCTCCGGCGGCCAGGTCCGCGGGAATGATGATCCCGTTGGCCGGCACGCGTTTTCCCGCCGCCACGCGATAGGCCTGCCAGCCTCCCGCCGCCGTGGGAACGATTTCCAGCCTGAATCTACCGTAGATGTCGAATTCCATCGTCGCTCCTGGCGCCACGTCGGATGGACGCTGCGCGGCCGGGATATGGGATATCCCTAATCCCGGGAAAGTTTGCCAAATCTTGATAACCCGTTGAGTCTTTTGGTCATTAGCATCAAAAGCGTACCTTTCCTGCTTGCGCGCGGCCACTCCGGCAAGTCGGGCCGAGCGCGGCGGAAGGGTACGCAACACCAAGGCTGCGCATGCGGATGATCCCGCCGGCGCAACCCAGAACATGGCAAGGGGCATGGTCCGCGTCCAGAGGCTTTGATGGCCCGTTCGCGGAAGGTCGCAGGCAAGAACGCGCTGACTGAGTTGTCCCGAAGGCGGGGGAGCCATCCTCTCTCGCCCGCGGCACGGCGGCGTGGACCCTCGTCACCGGATGCCGTTCGAGCATCGGGACGTCCTATATCAGACTCATCGGGAAACGAAAGCATGTCAAATGTGAATTCCCATCCCCATGGCGAATCGGCCCACGGCGGCCTGAAGAAGACGTTGGGCACCTGGCAGCTGTGGGGCATCGCGGTCGGACTTGTGATCTCCGGCGAGTATTTCGGCTGGAGCTACGGCTGGGCGAAGGCCGGGACGCTGGGCTTTCTGGTCACGTCGGCCTTCGTCGCGGCGATGTACACGACGTTCATCTTCAGCTTCACCGAACTCACCACCTCGATTCCGCACGCGGGCGGGCCTTTCGCCTACGCCAAGCGGGCGTTCGGCCCGGTGGGCGGGTACATCGCCGGCATGGCGACGCTGGTCGAATTCGTGTTCGCGCCGCCTGCCATTTCGCTGGCCATCGGCGCCTACCTCCATATCCAGTTTCCCGGGCTTTCGCCCACCACCGCGGCGGTGGGCGCCTATCTCATCTTCATGTCGCTGAACATCGTTGGCGTGCAGATCGCCGCGGCGTTCGAGCTCACGATCACGCTGCTGGCCGTGTTCGAGCTGCTCGTGTTCATGGGCGTCGTGGCTCCGGGATTCCACTGGTCGAACTTCACGCAGGGCGGCTGGGCTGGCGCCGACAACTTTTCAATGGGCACGTTTGGCGGCATCCTCGGCGCGGTGCCGTTCGCCATCTGGTTCTTCCTTGCGATCGAGGGCGTCGCCATGGCGGCGGAGGAAGCCAAGAATCCCAGGCGTTCGATTCCGATCGCGTACATCACGGGCATCCTGACGCTGGTGGTGCTGGCGATGGGCGTGATGCTGTTCGCGGGCGGCGTGGGCGACTGGAAACTGCTGGCGGACATCAACGATCCGCTGCCGCAGGCGATGAAGCTCATCGTGGGGGAAAACAGCGGCTGGATGCACATGCTGATCTGGCTCGGGCTGTTCGGCCTGGTCGCCTCTTTCCACGGCATCATCCTCGGCTACTCGCGCCAGATCTACGCGCTGGGCCGCGAAGGCTATCTGCCGGCGTGGCTGGCGAAGCTGCATCCGCGCTTCCGGACGCCGCACCGGGCCATCCTGGCCGGCGGCGTGGTCGGCATCATCGCCATCTTCAGCGACCAGTACGTGCAGTTCGCCGGTCAGGCGCTCACCGCGAACATCGTGACGATGTCGGTGTTCGGCGCCATCGTGATGTACATCATCAGCATCCTCTCGCTGTTCAAGCTGAGGAAAACGGAGCCCGGGCTGGCCCGCCCGTTCCGCGCGCCGTTGTATCCCTTCTTCCCAGGGTTTTCCCTGGTGGCGGCCATCGTCTGTCTGGTGACGATGATCTACTATAACCGCGAGGTCGCGCTGCTGTTCGCGGCCTTCATGGCGCTGGGCTACGTCTACTTCCTGATGACCAGGGGAAGGCGCAAGGACGATGCGGCCGAGTTGCTCGAAGAGGCCGTGAGGCCGGAGTAGGGGACATGATGCCAGGCGCCAACCGATTCTTCGTGATGCCAAGCCGGCCGCGGCCTCGACATGGGGCGCTGCCGCAGCCGCCTGATGGCAATCGATGAGGTCGCCACGAGATGCTCGAAACCCCAACATCAGTCCGCGAGTTCAAGGCGCGCCAGATCGTGTCGCACGATGCCGACGAGCAGGCGGCGACCTTGTTCGGCTGGAAGCAGACCTACGACCAGCTGACTCCCGGCCAGTTTGTCGGCAGCCTCACCGAGCTGAATTTCGCGGCCACGCATCTGTTTTGCGAAACGACCAGCCACAAGCTGCATCAGCTGTGCGAGATTCCGGATGGCGCATGGTGGTTCGGCATTCCGGTCGGACGCGATGCCGCCGGCAGCATCCATGCCACGCCCATCTCGACGGAGGTGCTTGCCTTTCGTCCAGGCGGCTGTGAATTCGAACTGCTGACGCCGCCCGACTATTCGATTCTTGGCGTGGTGGTGAACGCGGATGCGCTCATGCGCTATGCCGAGCAGTACTGTGAATCGACCTTGCGGCAGATCCACACCAGCAACGAGATCATCTGTATCGGCGCGCAAAGACGGCATGCGCTGAGCGAGATGCTGCAGATGATCCTGCGGGAAGGGCGCAGCGCCGCCGATGCCTCGGGGGGCGCCGCGCAGCACAACGTGGAAACGACGATATTCGCCACGCTGGTCGAGTCCGGCGTGCTGCCGACGACGCGCCAGAAGGCCCGCCACATCTCAAGCGCACGCCGGGTCCAGATCGCTTCCGATGCCCGCGATTTCGCGCTGGCCAATCGGGACAGGGCGGTCGGCATCCTGGAACTCTGCGGCGTGCTGCACGTCAGCCGCAGAACGCTTCAATACTGTTTTGAATACGCCTACGACACGACGCCGCAGAACTACCTGCGCGCGTTGCGGCTGAATGGCGTGCGTCGAGAGCTTTCAGCGCGCGAGCGCGGCTCGACCACCATCCACCAGGTTGCCTCGTCCTGGGGCTTCTGGCACATGAGCCAGTTCGCCCAGGACTATCGGACGCTGTTCGGCGTGCTGCCTTCCGACACCCTGTTCGCGGGCGGCGCAAGCGCGGGCTGAGCAGGCTCACGCCACATCGCATCGCTGGCATGCCCGCCACGCGAGCGGCGTGGCCATGCGCGCGCGCCGTCGGCGATTGCAATCGCGCTCGATTCGCCCTGCTCGTGGTTAACCAGTAGAGGGCGATTCTTTGCCAAAAGTCGATACCTGTCGTGCGATGCCCCTCATTACCATGGACGCATCGAAAGTGCGGGGCGACAAGGCCGCCGCGTTCGATGGGCTTGTATCGAGGACAGCAAAAGTGGAGACGTTTATCGTGGACGCGAAGGGTAAGTCGGGTATCGATATCAAGACGGTCGAGGACGCCATTCGATTGGTCGAGGCCAGCAAGCTGACTCACATCAAGGTGGGGCTGTCCGACGTCGACGGCATCCTGCGCGGCAAGTATCTGCGCAAGGACAAGTTCGTCAGCGCGTTGCGCTCGGGGTTCGCGTTCTGCAGCGTGGTGCTGGGATGGGACGCCGACGACCAGATGTACGACAACGCCTCGTACACGGGCTGGCACACGGCCTACCCGGATGCGCAGGTCCGCATCATCCCGCAAAGCTGCCGCCGCCTGCCGCTGGAAATCATGAACGGCGAGCCGATGCTGTTCTTCCTGGCAGAGTTCGCCGGCGATGCCGAGGAGATCTGCCCGCGCGGCGTCCTGCGCCGGGTGATCAAGCGCGCCGCCGACCTGGGCTACGACGTGTATTCGGCGCTGGAATACGAGTTCTTCGTGTTCGAGGAAACGCCTCACAGCGTGCGCGAGAAGAACTACCAGAACCTCAAGAGCTGGACGCCCGGCAACTTCGGCTATTCGATCCTGCGCAGCACGGTGAACAGCGATTTCTATCGCGACCTCATCGACATGACCGAGACCATGGACATGCCGATCGAGGGGCTGCATACCGAGACGGGGCCCGGCGTGTTGGAGGCCGCGCTGGCGGTCGACGAAGCCTTGGCGATGGCCGACAAGGCCATGCTGTTCAAGTGCTTCACCAAGGCCCTGGCCCAGCGCAACGGCCTGATGGCCACGTTCATGGCGAAATGGTCGCACAACGAGCCCGGCCAGAGCGGCCACATCCATATGTCGCTGCGCGAGAAGGAATCGAGGAAATCGGCGTTCCACGATGAATCGCGACCGCACAACATGAGCGTGGTGCAGGAGCAGTTCATCGCCGGCGTCCAGCAATTCCTGCCGGAATTCATGAGCATGTACGGGCAGACGGTGAATAGCTACTCACGCCTGGTGCCGGGTTATTGGGCGCCGCTGGACGCCACTTGGGGCGTGGAAAATCGCACCACGGCCTTGCGCCTGATTCCGGGCACGGAAAAGTCGCAGCGCGTCGAGGTGCGCATCGGCTCCGCGGACGCGAACCCGTACATCGCCCTGGCCGCGGCCCTGGGCGCGGGTCTCTACGGCATCGAGCACAAGCTGAAACTCCAGCCCATCGTCACGGGCAATGCCTACACGCAGCAGTTTCCCGATCATCTGAAGCTGCCCAGCTCGCTATGGGACGCGGCGCAGCGCCTGCGCGGATCGGAAGTGGGGCGCGAGCTGTTCGGCGATGCGTTCGTCGAGCATTTCGTGGCCACGCGCGAGTGGGAGGAGCGTCAGTTCCGCCGTCATGTGACGGACTGGGAGCTCAAGCGCTATTTCGAAATCATCTAGTTTCCAGTCGTCGAGATACCGTCATGAAAAAGCAACTGACCACCATCAGCCCCATCGATGGCAGCGCATACGTCCAGCGCGACCTGGCGACGGACACGCAGATCGCGCAGGCGCTGACGCGCGCGCACGAAGTCCAGAAGGACTGGGCCAGGCAGCCGATCGCGCATCGCGTCAGGATCCTGAGCGCCGCGATCGACCGCTTTGTCGCCAACAAGGAGATCATCGCCGAAGGCATCACGCGCCAGATGGGGCGGCCGATACGCTATGCCGGCGGCGAGGTGGACGGATTCGCCGCGCGCGCCCGCCACATGCTGTCGATCGCCGAGGCGTCGCTGCGGCCGATCCAGGTGCCGCCGCAGGAAGGCTATACCCGCTACATCACGCGCGAACCGGTAGGCGTGGTCTTCACGATCGCGCCGTGGAACTACCCGCTGCTGACGGCGGTGAACAGCATCGTGCCGGCGCTGGCGGCCGGCAACGCGGTCATCCTGAAGCACTCGGACCAGACGCCGCTGTGCGCCGAATGGATCCACCAGGCCTTTGTCGAGGCCGATCTGCCGCCGGGACTGTTCCAGTACCTGCACGTCGACCATGATGCCGTTCGCCGCATCATCGAATCGAACCAGGTCAACTTCGTCTGCTTCACGGGATCGGTGTCCGGCGGTCGCGCCATCGAGCAGGCGGCCGCCGGCCGCTTCATCGGCGTCGGCCTGGAACTGGGCGGCAATGATCCGGCCTATGTGCGCGACGACGCCAACCTCGGCCATGCCGTCGAGACGCTGGTGGACGGCGCGTTCTTCAACAGCGGGCAGTCCTGCTGCGGCATCCAGCGCATCTACGTCGCGCAGCGCCACTATGACGCGTTCGTCCAGCGCGCCGTGGCCCTGACGAACCAGTATGTGCTGGGCAATCCCCTGGATCCGGCGACGACGCTGGGCCCGGTGGTACGCAGCTCGGCGGCGGACGGCGTGCGCGCCGTCATTGCGGACGCGCTGGCAAAGGGCGCGAAGAATCTCATCGATCCGCAGGCGTTCGGCAGGGCCGGCGATGGCGGACCGTATCTGGCGCCGGGACTGTTCGTCAACGTGGATCACACGATGACGCTGATGAACGACGAGTGCTTCGGCCCGGTCGTCGGCATCATGCCGGTTCGGGACGACGAACAGGCGATCGCGCTGATGAATTCCAGCCCCTACGGCCTGACCGCCAGCGTATTCACCACCGACGAACAGGCGGCGATCGGCATCGGCCAGCGCCTGGAGACGGGCACGTTCTTCATGAACCGCTGCGACTACCTGGATCCGGCGCTGGCATGGACCGGCGTGAAGAACACGGGGCGCGGGGCCACGCTCTCGCAGGTCGGTTATGAGCATCTGACCCGTCCGAAGTCCTTCCATCTGAAACTGCAGGTCCAACCCTAGTCCTTGAGAAGAACATGACTCTCCCGATTGCAAACTGGAATTATCCGACCTCGGTCAAGGTGGGCGCGGGACGCGCTAGCGAACTGCCGCAATGGTGTGCCAGCCTGGGCATGAAGCGGCCGCTGCTGGTGACGGACCCGGGGCTGGCGACGTTGCCGATGACGGTGAAGCTGCTGGATTCATGCCGTTCGGCGGGCCTGGACGCGGGCCTGTTCCATGCCATCAAGGGCAATCCGACCGGCAAGAACGTCGACGACGGCGTGGCGGCGTTCAAGGCCGGCGGCCACGATGGCGTCATCGCATTCGGCGGCGGCTCCGCGCTCGATGCCGCCAAGGCCATCGCCTTGATGGCGGGCCAGGACAGGCCGCTCTGGGATTTCGAGGACGTCGGCGACAACTACCTGCGGGTGAACGTCGCGGGCATGGCGCCCGTGGTCGCCATTCCGACGACGGCCGGCACCGGCTCGGAAGTCGGCCGCGCCTCGGTCATCACCGATGAACGCGAGCACGTCAAGCGCATCATCTTCCACGCGAAGATGCTGCCGGCGGTGGTCATCCTGGACCCGGAACTGACGGTCGGCCTGCCGCCGAAGATCACGGCCGCCACCGGCATGGACGCCCTGTCGCACAGCCTGGAGGCGTATTGTTCGCCGTTCTACCATCCGATGGCCGTCGGCATCGCGGTGGAAGGCATCCGTCTCGTCAAGGACTATCTGCCGCGCGCCTGCGAGAACGGCGCGGACCTGGAGGCGCGCCTGCAAATGCTGGTGGCCTCGAGCATGGGCGCGACGGCGTTCCAGCGCGGCCTGGGCGCGATGCACGCGCTGGCGCACCCGCTGGGCGCGGTGTACGACGCGCATCACGGCCTGCTCAACGCGATCCTGATGCCATACGTGCTGCGCGCCAACGAGAGCGTCATCGCTGAACGCATCGGCCTGCTGGCGCGCTATCTGGAGCTGCCGGATCCGTCGTTCGACAGCTTCCTGGACTGGGTGCTGGCGTTGCGCGCCAGCCTGGGCATTCCGCACACGCTCGCGGAGATCGGCATCGACGCGAAGGAGGCGGAACGCATCGGCAGGATGGCGCATGCCGACGGCTCGGCCGGCACCAATCCGATTCCGTTCACGCCGCAGGCGTATGCGGGCATCCTGGTGAACGCGGTCGAAGGCGTGTTGTAGCGCCCCGGGCGGCAGGCGAGGGGCGGCGATGGCAAGAATCGGGATCGGCGGCTTTCTGCATGAGACCAACACGTTCGCCGACAGTCGAGCGGACTTCCGGACGTTCGTCGAGGCGGATGCCTGGCCGGGCCTGCTGATCGGCGACGAGATGATCGCGGCGGTCAGCGGCGTCAACCTCGCCACCGACGGATTCATTCAAGCCGCGCGGCGGCATCACGAGCTGGCGCCGCTGGTGTGGGCATCGGCGAACCCCAGCGGCCCCGTGACGCGGGATGCGTTCGAAGCGATGTGGTTCCTGTTCGAGCGGGCGCTGCGGGACGCGGGCAGGCTGGACGCGCTGTTTCTCGATTTGCACGGCGCGATGGTGACCGAGCACCTGGAGGACGGCGAGGGCGAGTGGCTGCGGCGCGTTCGGGCGTTGGTCGGAGACGCCCTGCCGATCGTCGTGGCGCTGGACTTCCATGCCAACATCACGCCCGAAATGGTCGAGCGCGCCACGGCGCTCATCGTGTATCGCAGCTATCCGCACGTCGACATGGCGGCCTCGGGGCAGCGGGCCTATGCGGTGCTGGCCCGATTGCTGGCGGGCGAGCGGCTGCATCGTGCGTATCGGCAAGTTCCGTTCATCATCTCCATGCCCTGGCAGAGCACGCTGGCAAGCCCGATGGCCGGGATAGCGGAACGGGTCAGGGCGCTTGCCACCGCCGGCATCGCCAGTCTGGACTTCGCGCCCGGCTTTCCGCTGGCCGATATCCCTCATTGCGGTCCGTCCATCGTGGCCTACGCAACGGACGGCGAGGACGCCGAACGGGTCGTGGCGGAGCTGTATCGGGACATCGTCCGGAGGAAGGCGGAATTCGGCGGGAAGCTCCATTCGGTCGACGAGGCCGTACGCGCCGCCGGCGCGTTTGTCGCGGCCGGAGACGGTGGAACCCTGATCCTGGCCGACACCCAGGACAATCCGGGCGGCGGCGCGCCCGGCAATACCACGGACCTCATACATGCCTTGATTCGCGAGCAGGTCGCAGGGGCCTGCGCCGGGGTGGTTTGCGACCCGGCCTTCGTCCAGGCGGCGATCCGCGCAGGCGTGGGCGGCGCCATGACGGCGGCGCTCGGCGGCCAGGGCGGCACGGGGGCGGGGCCGGTGCAAGCCCGGTTCGAGGTGCTTGCCGTCGGCGACGGACGATTCGTGGGGACCGGGCCGTTCTATTCGGGCTGTCGCATGGACCTTGGGCCCATGGCCCGTGTGCGCATTGCAGACGGGGCTGGCCTGGAGATCATCGTGTCGAGCCGCAAGCAGCAGGCAGCCGATCGCGAGATGTTCCGGCATGTCGGCGCCGACCCGGCGCGGTATCGGGTGCTGGCGCTGAAAAGCTCGGTGCATTTCCGCGCCGATTTCGGCAGCCTTGCCCGGGAGATCCTGGTCGTCGAGGCGCCGGGCGTCAACACCGCGAACCTGCGCACGCTGACCTTCAGCAAGCTCCGCGACGGCGTCGAGATCCTGTAGCGGCGTCGGGCGCGAGTTTCAATGGCAAAGAAAACGCCCCAGGCAACCGCACGTTGCCTGGGGCGCAGTGCCACCGGTTACGGGCGGGGGATGCCAGGAACGGTAGCAGGGAAAGCTTAGCAAGCGCGGGGGCGCAGGGTATGAAGTTGTGTGAAGGATTGTTGTGGTTGTGAATTTGCCACCGAGCCTGGCGTTCAGCGGACGAACTTGACGTAGACGAGTTCAGGGTCGCCTTCGTCCAGGTTCTCGATCATGCCGCTGGGCACGAAACCGGCCTTGGCCATCAGGCGCTGGGCGGCGACATTGGACTGGTTGGTCGACGTGAAAAGCTTGGCTGTATCGCAAGCGGCCACGGCCGCTTGCAACAGGCGCAGCGCCACGCCCTGGCGCCGGCAGGCGGCGGCGACGACGATGAGCGACACGAAGCCGTGTCCGAAAAAGCCGTGGTCCTGCATCACATAGCCCACGATGCGGCCGGCGTCGACCGCGACCCGGCATTGCCCCTGTTCGACGGCCAGCGTGATCTGCCAGGCGCGCGCGGGATCCGCCAGGGCCAGGACGTCGATCGCGAGCATGGCTGGCGTGTCCGTCGGCGTCGCCACGCGGACCTCATGCGTATCCTGGGGCGGCGCGGTCTGGCCGGATGCGCGGATCGAAGGCGCGCCAGGCAAGGACAGCATCCAGAATCCGTCTGCGCCGTCTGCTTCGCGCGGCGGCTGCACGGCCGCCTGCGGCGCGACCCTGCGCCAGAAGCTCAGCGCGCCGGCGTTGTCGGCCATCACGCCGATGCGCCAGGGGCCCGGATGGGCGGCGAACAGCGCGCGCGCCGCCCGCGCGCCCAGGCCCCGTCCGCGGAATTCCGGCAGCACGCAGAACTCGGCCATTTCGAAGACGCGGCTGTCGGGCAGTTGCCGGACCAGCGCGAAGCCGGCGGTCCGACCCTGCTCGCGGATCAGATAGGGAAAGCGGCCGGCTTCCGTCCAATACAGCGGCAGGTATGGGTAGTCGGGGTCTGCGCCCAGGCCGCGCAGGTAGTCGGGCAGCAGGGCGGCGAGTTCATCTCGCGCCGGGCCGCAGGAGGGAACGCGTTCGAGCGTGATCGTCATCGCCGGATCCGGGCCGTCTCAGTCGCCGGCCAGTTCGCGCAGTTCCAGCGCGCGGGCGATGTTCAGCAGCATGGGGCAATGACCGTACATCGGGGAGCCCACATAGGACGTGGCGAGCGCGCAATGGCCGTTGCGGTACTGCAGCCAGGCCTTCTGTGTCTGCTCCAGCTTGTCGGCATCCTCGGGCGCTTCCTGCGCGAGCTTGGCATGCAGCCGCGCATAGAGCGTGTTGATCTCGCGCTTGACCTGCCCAGAGACCGACTCGGAACAGCTCAGCACCGATGTGTTGTTGACCGCGCCGGCCTCGGTCAGGCAACGGTCATACAGGTTGTTGTAGTCGACGGCCGGCGCGGCGATGGCGGCCAGGGGCAGCAGCAGGGGCAGGGCGTGGAGCAGGCGGGAGATCGGGTTGGGCATGATTGGTTGTCGGCGTCGTAGCAGCTGGCCAGGTCGGGATCTTCGTACAGCAAGTCGGAAGGCGTGGATAATCGCAGAATGTTGCGTGGCCGGATCGGCCGGCCGCCGCTGAACCATAACCGAATCAGGAAGAGCCATGAAATTCGGCTACACCATTATCTATGTGCCGGACGTCCCGGCCTCGCTGCGGTTTTTCGAGCAGGCCTTCGGCCTTGCGCGCCGTTTCCTGCACGAATCGAACACCTACGGCGAACTGGATACCGGCGAAACCACGCTGGCCTTCGCCGCGAATGAGCTGGCCGACATGCATTTCGATGGCGGAGTGGTACAGGCGGCCACATCGGCCAGGCCGCTGGGCATGGAAATCGCCTTCGTGACGCAGGACGTGGCCGCCGCGCACGCCCGCGCGGTCGACGCCGGCGCTACCGAGCTCAGCGCGCCGGAAACCAAGCCGTGGGGCCAGGTGGTGTCCTACGTCCGATGCCCGGACGGATCGCTGGTCGAACTGTGCAGCCCGATCCAGGGATGAGGTGCCGGCCCGCGCGCCTCAGGCCCGCAGGTCCAGCAGATAGCCGGTGCTCTTGAGGAACTCGCCGGCCGCGATGCGGTATTCCCCCAACCGCCATTCCGGATTCTGCGGAATGCTGCGCTCGAACGCATGCAGCAGCGTGCGCCAGTCGCCGTCGTTCAGCAGCGCCGCCTTGAAGGCTTCGAACGCGCGCGGCTGCACCACGCCCATCAGGGCGGCCGTGGCGCGGTCCGACGGGCGCATTTCCATCTGGCCGTTGCTGTAGCGCACGCTGGGCAGGTCGACGATGGTGCCGGCCGGCAGCTCGCGGGCCGGACTGGCGGCCAGGGGCTGGCCGGACATAGGGGCCAGCGGCCGCGTCGGGCCGTCGACGAATTGCGCGGGTTTGGACTGATACAGGTTTGGCAGCGCGGCGGAGGCATCCGGGATGGACATGAAATCGGTTCCGAATTGGCGATATCTGGAGCTTGCGTTGCCGGGTTGACGGCAATCCGCAAGGCGACTTAAGGCTGCCTCCCGGCGCTGTGGCGCCGGCGCCGACTTTGCAATGCTTTGAAGTCTGGGATCGCGCGGCGCGATATCGTTGGATTTTCAGTCCAGGGGCCTCAATCATGCATGCATTGTCGAAACGGTGCGGAGCCGAGTTTTTCGGAACTTTCTGGTTGGTGCTGGGCGGCTGCGGCGCGGCGGTGCTGGCGGCCGGCGTGCCCGACGTGGGTATCGGCTATGCGGGCGTCGCCCTGGCGTTCGGCCTGACGGTGCTGACCATGGCCTTCGCCGTGGGCCATATCTCGGGCGGGCATTTCAATCCGGCGGTGACCGTGGGGCTGGTGGCGGGCGGGCGCTTTCCCGCCCGGGAGGTCCTGCCCTATGTGGTGGCCCAGGTGCTGGGCGCCGTCGCGGCTGCGGCGGTGCTGGCCTGCATCGCCACCGGCAAGACGGGGTTCGACCTGCACGCCAGCGGCTTCGCCGCCAATGGCTATGGCGACCATTCCCCCGGCAAGTATTCGCTGGCGGCTGCCTTCACCGCCGAGCTGGTGCTGACCGCCGGCTTCATCTTCGTGATCCTGGGCGCCACGAGCAAGCGCGCGCCCGCCGGATTCGCGGGCATTCCCATCGGCCTGGCCCTGACGCTGATCCATCTGGTCAGCATCCCGGTGACCAACACCTCGGTGAATCCGGCGCGTTCGACCGGCCCGGCGCTGTTCGTCGGCGGTTGGGCGGTGGAACAGCTGTGGCTGTTCTGGGTGGCGCCGATCGCCGGCGCCGTGGTGGGCGCGATCGCCTACCGCCTGGTCAGCCGGCCCGAGAACGAGTAAGCAGGCTTGCCGACGGCCCAGGTGCAGGGCCGGCTTGCGCCTTGCGGCGTCCTGGCGGGACTCAGGACGCCGTAAGTCGCTGCTCGATACGCTCATGGACTCCGCCATTTTCCGGGCCTGATCCGTGAATCCCCTTCCTTTGTCCGGCGACGCTGGCTCGCCGACGCGCTACGACACGCCCACCATCCTGCTGCATTGGCTGACGGCCCTGCTCGTGGTCGGCCTGTTCGCCCTGGCCCAGGTATGGGACGCGCTGCCGCGCGGCACGCCCACGCGCAAACTGCTGCAGTCGCTGCACGTTTCCTTCGGCCTGCTGTTCGCGGCCGTGCTGGCGGCGCGCATCGTCTGGCGCTGGACGGCGGGGCGGCGTCTGCCGCGAGCGTCCGGCGGATTCTGGGGGCTGGCCGGCTCGAGCATGCATGTCCTGCTCTATGTATTGATGGCGGCGCAGGTCGTGCTGGGTTTCCTGTTCCGCTGGGCGCAGGGTGAAGCGTTCACCTTTTTCGGCCTGTTCGATGTGCCCACGCTGATCCATATCGATCGCGAGCAGCGCCGCGCCATCGGCGGCCTGCACGACACGGTGGCCTGGACGATCATCATCCTGGCAGGCTGTCATGCGCTGGCGGGGCTGGCGCATCACTACTGGCTGAAGGACGGGATCCTGCGCCGGATGCTGCCGTGGCGCTGAGCGCCGCGCCGCGGGCGGAATCCGGGGCGGGGCGGTCGCAGGTTGTACATTACGCACTGTCGTCTGCTCCATTTTTTACAGGATTCCCTCATGAGCGCCCCTGAAGTCCTCATTTCTTCCTCGATTGCCTGCGCCAACGACCGGCCCTTCGTGCTGTTCGGCGGCATCAATGTCCTGGAATCGAAGGACCTGGCGTTGCGCGCCTGCGAGGAATACCAGCGCGTCACGTCCAAGCTCGGCATTCCCTATGTGTTCAAGGCCTCGTTCGACAAGGCCAACCGATCCTCGATCCATTCGTATCGCGGTCCGGGGCTGGAAGAAGGCCTGAAGATCTTCGAGGCCGTGAAGAACACGTTCGGCGTGCCCGTCATCACCGACGTGCACGAGCCCTGGCAGGCCGCGCCGGTGGCCGAGGTGGTCGACGTGCTGCAGCTGCCGGCCTTTCTGGCGCGGCAGACCGACCTGGTGGTGGCGCTGGCCAAGACCCAGCGCATCGTCAACATCAAGAAGCCGCAATTCCTGAGCCCGGGCCAGGTGCTGAACATCGTCGAGAAATTCGTCGAGGCCGGCAATGACCAGCTGATCCTGTGCGATCGCGGCACGAACTTCGGTTACGACAATCTGGTCGTCGACATGCTGGGATTCGGCGTGATGAAGAAAGTCACCGGCAACCGTCCCGTGATTTTCGACGTGACGCATGCGCTGCAGCAGCGCTCGTCGCTGGACGCCGCCTCGGGCGGACGCCGCGAGCAGGTGGCCGACCTGGCGCGCGCCGGCATGGGCGTGGGGCTGGCCGGCCTGTTCCTGGAGGCCCATCCGGATCCCAGGAACGCCAAGTGCGACGGCCCCAGCGCCTTGCCGCTGGACAAGCTGGAGCCGTTCCTGACCCAGCTCAAGCAGCTGGACGACCTGGTGAAATCCTTTGCGCCCATCGACATCGAACCCTGAGCCGGCTGTCACGCTCGTACAGTCATGCTGTTATACGATCCTGGCCGGATGCTAAGGAGGCCAGGATGTCTTTGTACGTGATCGTCGCCGTCCGCAAGGAGCCGCTCAGCGGCCATGTGGCCTATGTGCGCTGGGGGCAGGCCGAGCGCGGTGTGCCGGGCTGGGTCAGCGAGCCGGTCACGGCGGCCGCGTCCGAAGTCATCGAGCTGATCAGGCAGGGGGCGGAAGTGGAGACGGCATTCAGCGTCGAGGGCACGTCGGTGGCGTCGCGACCGGTGCGCGTGCTGACTGACGACGAGGGGCGTGAGCGGCTGGCCTCGGCGCCGGCGCCCAGCTCCACGCTGCACACCTTGTTCGACCTGCCGGAGTTCTAGCCCGGCGGGCGGGCCGCGCGTGGCGGCGGCCCGAGATCGATCAGAACAGGCACTGCCGCAGGGCGAATCTGCGGCCGAAGGCATGCACCTGGTCGCCGTCGAACGAGGCGCCCAGATCCCAGCGCCCGCCGCGCGTCACCAGGATGGACTGGCCGGAGCAGGCGTGCCGGAAGGCGAACAGCCAGAAGGCGCCTTCCGATCCGACAGGCTCCAGGTCGTGCGGGCCGATCATCAACCGGTTCGGCCGCGGGGTCGCGCCCAGCGTCCAGCGCAATGCGATCGCCAGGAAGGCGAAGCGCGCCGAGAGGGAGGATGGTTGCACGCGCAGCATGCGGATCGTCTCTTTCATGGCCTCTACCCGATCTTGCATCCAGGGTGAGGCCAGCGTATCAAAGATGATCCGGGCCTTCCATACGGCGTTTGGGCGAGGCGCGCCCGTCGTCGGCTGCGCGCAACGGTTCGCGCCTGGCCCTGACGTCCATGGATGGATTGCGCCATGCCGACGCACCCGCGGGACAGCGCACTAGCGCCGCAGGTGGCGGATCAGCAGGACCAGGGCCAGCGCGGGCGCGACGGAAAACGCGGCGAACAGCCACAATGCGGCCTGCCGCGCGCCTTCGACGCCGCCCGGTTGCGCCAGTCCCGCGCTGTTGGTGATGACGCCGGCCAGCGCCGCCGTCAGCGCCGTCGCATAGAGCTGCACGGTGGTGATGGACGAGGAGGTCAGGGTTTCCTGGCCCGCCGGCGCGGCATTGAAGACGCGGGTCAGCAGATGCGGCCAGCCCAGGCCGATGCCGAAGCCCACCGCGGCCAGCGCCAGCGCGCCGCCGGCCAGGCCGGCCGGCGATCCGAAGGCGTCGGGCAGCGGCATCAGGATCGCCAGCAGTACCAGCGCGGCCAGCACCACCGCCGGCCCCAGCCGCATCATGCCATCGGCCGCCGCGCCGCTGCGCGTGGCGCTGGGCATGGCGGCCAGCGTCCAGCCCGCCGCCATCGCCGCCGTCATGTAGCCGGCGGCCAGCGGCGAGAAACCGTGGATGGTCTGCAGGAAGTAGGGCACGAAGATCTCGGTGGTGATGGCGGCCACCACCAGGCATATGATGGCGTACAGCGAACCGAGCGGCGTCGCCAGCGTATAGGCGCCGCTGGGCAGCAGTTTCTTGCCGGCGCGCGTGTCGACCCGCGCGATCAGCAGCGCGATGGCCAGGCCGGCGGCGATGCCGGCCAGGTTCCAGCGCAGGTCCTTGGACAGGCTGGCCAGCGTGATGGCCAGCACGCTGGCCACCAGCAGCCCGAGCGTGGCCAGCGGCACTGGGCTGGGCCGCGCATCGCTCACCGTCGACTTGCCGCCCACCTTGGCCGCCACGATGAGGGCCAGCAGCGCGCCGACGGGCAGCAGCGTCCAGAACGCCAGGCGCCAGTGCCCGGTCTGGGCGAAGATGCCGCCAATGGCCGGGCCGCACAGCGTGGCCACGCCCCACATGCCGGACACCAGCGCCATCGCGCGCGACCACAACGCCGAATCGAACACGATGCGGATCAACGCATAGCTCAGCGCGAACAGCACGCCGCCGCCCAGTCCCTGGATGCTGCGGCCCGCCAGCATCCAGGGCATGGAGGGCGCGAGCGCACAGACGACGGAGCCGGCCGAGAAGACGGCCACGGCCAGCAGGTACGCCGCCTTGGGGCCCAATGCCTGGATCAGCCGCGCCGACAGGGCCGAGCCCACGATGGAGGTCACTACGAACAGGGTGGTGTTCCAGGCGTAGTACTCCAGGCCGCCGATGTCCTTGATGATGCTGGGCAGGATGGTGGTGACGATGTAGACGTTGATGGCGTGCAGGGCGACGCCGCCGGCCAGCGCGATGGAACGCAGCGCATTGGCGCCATGCAGCAGGTCGGCCCAGCTGGCGCCGGGCGTCTGCGCGGTGTCTGAATTCACGGTGTGCTCCTGCCGCTGCGGGCTTGGGGGTATTTAAACAAGAATTATCTTTGAATAATAAAGGGGAGCGGCCGGGCCGGCAAGGGCGATGGCGGCGTGGGGTTCCTCGGGGTCGGGCATGCAAGGCGCCACGCCAGCCGTTCCATGGATCTTTGTGTCCGGCGCTTGCCGGAGACGGCTTCAGCGTCGGCGCAGCCCATCCAGCAGCAGGTCCAGCGCGCGCAGCGCCTGCTCCAGCCGCTCGCCATCGTCGGGCGCCGCGGCGATCCAGAAGGCGCCGTCCATCAGCGCCCCGTTGATGAGCCGCGCCAGCGCCTGAGGTGCGGCGGCATGGACCTGGCCCTCATCCATCAGGCTTTGCAGCATGGCGGCCAGCGACGCGATGCAGGGCTGCAGGGCCGCCTCCGAGGCCGGCCCCAGCACGGCGCGCGCGTCCTGCAGCGCGATGCGCTGGATTTCGGGTTCGGTCGCCATGTGCAGCCAGGCGCGGCAGCGTTCGCGCAGCGCCGTCCAGGCGTCGGGCGCCGCGTCCGAGATGCGCTGCAGCCGCTGGTCCATTTCCTGGTCAAGTTCGGCGGCTACCGCGGCCAGCAGTCCCTGCTTGTCGCCGAAGTGGTGGTAGAGCGCGCCGCGGGTCAGGCCGGCGGCGGCGGTCAGCTCGTCCATGGACGCCGCGGCATAGCCCGATTCGCGGAACGCCTTGCGGGCGGCGGCCAGCAGCTTCACACGGGTTGCCTCGATCATTTCAGCGCGGGTTCGGGACATGGCGGGTTTCCTGGTGGCATACGCTGCGTATGTTAGTTGACATACGGCATGTATGTTAATAAGATTTTGCATACGCTTCGTATGTCAATCTGGCGCGGCCTGGACGGTGGCGCCCTTTGTTTCACAGGTGCGCGGTTGCGAAATCCCTATCGAGAGTTGTTCAAGGCGCCCGGCGCCGCCGGCTTCGTGCTGGCCGGGCTGGTGGCGCGGCTGGCGCTGCCCATGGCGGGCATCGGCATCATCACCATGCTGTCCCAGCTGCGAGGCGCCTACGCGTTGGCGGGGGCGGTGGCGGCCACGTTCTCGCTGTCCACCGCCTTGCTGGCGCCGTGGATATCGCGCCGGGTGGACCGGCACGGGCAGACCCGGGTGCTGCCGCTGGCGGCGGGCCTGAGCATCCTGGCGCTGGTGGGGCTGGCGGCCGGCGCGCATGGGGGCTGGCCGGATTGGACCCTGTTCGCCTGCGCGGCGGCGGCCGGCGCCATGCCCAGCATGCCGGCCATGGTCCGGGCGCGCTGGAGCGTGCTGTACCGAGACCAGCCGCTGCTGCGCACGGCCTTCGCGCTGGAATCGGTGCTGGACGAGGTCACGCTGATCGTCGGCCCGCCGCTGGCGGTGGGGCTGAGCGTGGCCTGGTTTCCCCAGGCCGGGCCGCTGGCCGCCGCGGCGCTGCTGGCCGTCGGCATTACCGCGTTCAGCCTGCAGACCCGGACCGCGCCGCCGGCGAACCCGGCGCGCGCCGGCCGCGAGCCCACCGTGCTGCGCCTGGCGGCCTTGCGCCAGCTGACGCTGATGCTGGCCGCGATGGGCGTGATCGTGGGCGTCATCGACGTGATGAGCGTGGCCTTCGCCACGCGCCAGGGCGTGCCGGCGGGCGCGAGCATCGTGCTGTCCGTGTATGCGCTGGGTTCCTGCCTGGCCGGACTGGCGTTCGGCGCGATGCGCCTGTCCATGCCCTTGCCGCGCATGCTGGCCATTGCGGGCACGATGACGGCGGCGACCACGCTGCCGCTGCTGTGGGTGGACGACCTGCTGGGCCTGTCGCTGGCGGTATTGGCGGCGGGCGGGTCGTTCGCCCCGACCATGATCATCGCCATGGGCATGGCGGAGGCGGCCGCGCCCGCGCATCGCCTGACCGAAAGCCTGACCTGGCTGATCACCGGCCTGTTCGCCGGCGTGGCGGCGGGCGCCGCGCTGGCGGGCTGGCTCGTGGACGTGCATGGCATCCGCGCGGGCTTCGGCGCCGCGGTCGGCGCGGGCGCGGCGGTGCTGGCGATCGTGCTGTCCGGCGCCTTGCGCAGGCGTGACGCGGGCGCATCATCGGCGGCCTGAACGGCGTGCCGGCGCAGATAGAATTCCTGGCATGCGCGCCGCGGGGCGCGTGATCATCAGGAGAACAGCATGTCCAGAACCGTGATCAATCCCGACACCGTCTTCAACTCGGTGCAATACGGCTTCAGCCAGGCCGTGGTCGTCACCGGCAGCCGGCGCATGCTGTTGTCGGGACAGGTCGGCATCGATGTCCACGAGCGTACCGTGGGGCCGGGCCTGCAGGAACAGACCGAGGCCGCGCTGGACAACATCGAGCGCGTGCTCGCCGCCGCGGGCGGGCGGATCGATCAGGTCATCATGCTGCGCATCTATATCTGCGAAACGGCGCGTGAAGACCAGTAGGTGATCGCGCAGGCGCTGCGGGATCGTTTCAAGTCCGATCCGCCGCCTTCGTCGTGGATCGTCGTCAGCGGCCTGTCGCTGCCGGAATGGCTGATCGAGATCGAAGCCGAGGCCATGCTCGACTAGGGCGTGGGAGGCGGGGCCGCGATGCCGCTGGCGCTAGGCGGACGCCGCGCCGCGCGCGGGCTTGTCGCGCCACGGGGGGGCGGCGAAGGCCTCTTTCAGATACGCGAGAAATCCCGCCGTGCGCGCGGGCAGGTCCTGGCGCGATTTCACCAGCGCCACCACATTGGCCGGTGGCAGCGCCCATCCGGCCAGCAGCGGCACCAGCCTGCGGGCGCGCACGTGGTCCGCCACGTCCCATTCCGAGCGGGCCACGATGCCCTGGCCGTCCAGCGCCCATTGCAGCGCCGCCGCGCCCGTGTTGCTGGAAAGCACCGGCGCGATGCGCACGCCGACCGCCGGGCCGCCGCCTTTCTTGAAGCGCCACAGGGTCACGTCCTCGTCGTTCTCGCGCAGCGCGATGCAATCGTGCTCGCGCAGGTCCTCCGGCTTGGCCGGCGCGCCATGGCGCGCCAGGTAGGCGGGCGAGGCGCAGAGGATGCGGCGGTTCGGCGCCAGTGGATAGGCCACCAGCGTGGAGTCGCGCAACTCGCCGATGTGCACCATCACGTCCCAGTCGTCGCTGGACAGCCGAGGCGGGCCGTCGGACAGCGTCAGGCTGGCGGTGATGCCCGCGCTGCGCTGGCGGAACTGCGCGACCAGGCCGGCGATGTGGCGTTGCCCGAAACCCAGCGGCGCCACCACGCGCAGATGGCCGGCCACCATGCCGCGGCGGCCCGCCAGCTCGTCGGCCAGGTCATTGATTTCATTGCTGATCTGCGTGGCGCGCTGCGCCAGCAGGCGGCCTTCGTCGGTCAGGGCGGTGCCACGGCCCGAACGGTTCACCAGGCGCACGCCCAGCCGCTTTTCCAGCGCGTTGAGCCGTTGCGTCACGGCAGGCGGCGTCACGTCGAGCGCGCGCGCCGCCTGCGCCAGCGAGCTGGTCGACGCCAGGCTCAGGAAGAAACGAAGATCGTCGGTGGTGATCATGCGGCCGCCTGGGTGTTCAGAATGGAATTAACTGACAATTAAGGCCATATTAAACATGCGGACGCGCATGCGCGCCATACTGCGGACTCGGCGGGATTGCGTCCGCGCAGCCGCCGCCATAGCCACCCGGGCTGACCGGGCGACCGACTCACGACCACAGAATCCGCCATGAACGACACGCCCAGCGCCTCGCAGCGCCCGACCCTGGAATCCCTGGACACGCCTTGCCTGGTCCTGGACGAGACGCGGATGACGCGCAACATCGAGCGCCTGAACGGCCTGATGGCCGGGCACGGCGTGCGCCTGCGGCCGCACCTGAAGACGCCGAAGTCCATCGACGTGGCGCGCCGCGTGATGACGGAGCCCACCGGTCCCGCGGCGGTCTCCACCTTGCAGGAGGCCGAGCAGTTCGCCGCCGCCGGCATCACGGACCTGCTGTACGCCGTGGGCGTGGCGCCGGCCAAGCTCGACCGCGTGCTGGCGCTGCGCCGCCAGGGCGCGGACCTGACCGTGGTGGTCGACAGCCTCCTGGCCGCCAGCGCCGTCGCCGAGCGCGCGCAGGCCGAGGGCGAGATCATTCCCGCGCTGATCGAGATCGACTGCGACGGCCACCGCGCCGGCGTCCAGCCGGGCAATACCGAGCAGCTGTTGGCGATCGCCCGCAAGCTGCAGGGCGCGGGTTGCCTGCGCGGCGTCATGACGCATGCCGGCGAATCCTATGGCTGCCGCAGCGTCGAGGCCATCGCCGACATGGCCGAGCAGGAGCGGCGAGCGGCGGTGAGTTGCGCCGACGCCATCCGCGCCGCCGGCCTGCCGTGTCCGGTCGTCAGCGTGGGGTCCACGCCCACCGCCCACTTCGCCCGCAGCCTGGAAGGCGTGACCGAGGTGCGCGCCGGCGTCTACGTGTTCTTCGATCTGGTGATGGCGGGGCTGGGCGTATGCCAGGCCGACGATATCGCGGCATCGGTGCTGACCACGGTGATCGGTCATCAGCTCGAAAAGGGCTGGATCCTGGTGGACGCGGGCTGGATGGCGATGTCGCGCGACCGAGGCACGGCGAAGCAGCCCGTGGACCAGTTGTACGGCCTGGTATGCGATGCGCAGGGCAGGCCGTATCCCGACCTGCTGCTGGCCGAGACCAACCAGGAGCAGGGCATCATCAAGCTGCGCGCCGGCAGCGGCGCGGCCTTGCCGGATCTGCCGCTGGGCACCAAACTGCGCATCCTGCCCAATCATGCCTGCGCCACCTGCGCGCAGCATGAGGCCTATGAAGTGGTGCGCGGAGCCTCGCCCGAGGTCGTCGCGCACTGGGAACGTTTCCGCGGCTGGTGAGCCGCGCCTGGACTGGAATCCGCATGGACCTGATTTACACCCCCGACGCCACGCCGCCCGCCGGCCATTATTCGCAGGCGGTGCGCGCCAACGGCTTTGTTTTTGTCTCGGGACAGCTCGGCTTCCTGGCGCCTGCCGGGCCGGGCGCCCGGCCCGTGCTGGCTCAGGGCGCGGCCGCACAGGCCGACGAGGCGCTGCGCAGCATGGAAGCCATCCTGCTGGCGGCGGGCTCGTCGCTGGCGGCCGTGGTCAACGTCACTGTCTACGTGCACGACGTGGGCTTGTGGGACGAGGTCAACCGCGTTTATGAGCGCCGCTTCGGGGCGCACAAGCCCGCGCGCGCCATCGTGCCGACCGGCGAACTGCATTACGGCGCGTTGGTTGAAATCAGCGCCGTCGCGCTGGCGCAGGAGTAATCCCGTCCGGCCGGCTGCCTATAATGCGGGCGATTCCAGGCTACGGAGGATGTCCGCGATGCAGTATGAATATCTGTTCTGGTCCATGGCCGCCGTCGTGGCGGCGGCGCTGGCTGGCGGCGCGCTGTGCGGCCGGCTGGGATCAGTCAAGCAGACCCTGATCGGGGTGGTGGCGCTGGCGGTGGCGATTTTCGTCGCGGTGCTGGTGCTGTCGCGTCTGAACGGATTCGCGGATCTGGCGGCGATGCTGTCCATCGCCGCCTTCATGTTCGGACTGGTGATCGCCGCCGCGGCCTCGCTGCTCACGCGGCGCATCCTGCTGCGCCGCGCGGAACGCTGAGCGGGCGGGAAGGGGATTACTCCTCTTCTTCGTATTCCTCTTCGCCGTCCTCGTCTTCGTCCTCTTCGTATTCCTCTTCGTCTTCGTCGTCCTGCTCGAGGGCGTCATAGCCCTTCCAGGTAATGCGCCAGCGGGTCGCGCCGGCATTGGCGGCGGTTTCGCTGATCTGCTTGACCAGGCCGGCGTCGGCAAGCAGGTCCATGTGGTGCGCGATGAGCTGCAGGCCTTGCTCTTCGGGGTGCGGCGCCAGGGCGGCGTTCTTGATGTCCAGGGTGCTCAGGTTGGGGCCGGGCGCGTCGCGCAGGGCTCCCAGGATCGTGACGACCAGATCGAAATCGCGTTGCATGATGTCCACCATGTGGGGGTAAGAAAGAAACAGGCCGACAATAGCAGAGTTCCGCGGCAGCGATGCGACAGGTCCGGCGGCTGGGTTACAGTCCGGGATCGTTGGTTCACCGCAATGGCGCTACACGTATGAATGAAGCTATGCACGCCGCGCGCGCCGCGCGCGTTTTCCGCCCCGGTCTGGAGGGCGCTTTTCCCTGGATGGCCGGACGATGATGAAGCCCGCTGAACGCGACTGCGTCGCCGTGGTGCCCGGCTATACCGGCCAGGTCGCGAAGCTGTACCTGGCCCGCGACGAGGAAGGCCGCCTCGCAGGCGTCACCATTTTCGACCTGCTGGGCCACGTCAAGCTGCAGGGCACGGCCGACGAGGCCGCCGCCTGGGTGGGCGAGTGGCTGTCGCAAGAATCCGACAATCGCAAGGCCCGGCGCACCCAGCTGCTGGCGCAGTTGTTCCTGTGCAAACTGACGGGTGACGAGAAGGCCGCGTTCCTGGCGACGCAGCAGGCGCTGGGGCGGACGCTGGCCGATGCCGGGGTGCGCAGCCGTAGCGTGGCGGCCACGTCGGGGGCGGCACGCCCGTCGCTCGGGCCGAAAGTCAGGAATCGGTAGCACAAGGCTGTTATAGTCGCGCCTGGGCGTGATCATGCACCGTCATGAGGCATGCTCAAGCGGGCTTGGCCCGCGCATCAAGGAAGAAGGATCATGGAAATACAAAGTCGGCACCTTGCCGACGTGGCGGGCGGCGTCGAACTGCACACGACGCTGGACGGCGAGAGCATCAGCGTCTACGTCGTGACGGGCGTCACCGATCTCAATGCGATCGCAGAGATCGTCCCCCGCGAGAAAGTCGAGGCCGGAGCGGACATACACGCAGCCAATGTCGACAATATTGATAATGCGCAAGACCAGATCGACCAGGTCCTGGAAAATATGAACCCCGGCGACGTGGCGGTTTTCCTGTGCTCGGACACCGACGCTTTCGGCGCGGCGCTCGATCTGCTTGGTTTGCCCATCGACGAGTAAGCCCGGCGGCAAACCATGGTGCCTGTGTAAACGACGTATATGAAGAGTTTGCTCGTATAAGGGTTTACACGGCATTTATATAAGCCTTGCTTGTTTTTTGATCATGCGTTGGTGTTTTGCACCAGTGCAGGGCTTTTTGTTTTCTATAAAAACGTGCGTGAATATTCGTCAGTTTCTCTTTGTTGCATTATTGGCACGCGTTTTTTAAGATTATATTGACTTGTGAGGGGAACCTAACGATAGTGTCGGCACACGATCACAAGCGTTGCGATTTTCGTTCAGTGCCGTGCCTTTTCCGGCTCAGTGTTATTGTTCTACTGTCCCCTCCTTGATTGATTCGTGACCTCCGGGCATTTGCCCATTATCTCTAGGAAATACAGTATGGAAACCGGCGTCGTTAAGTGGTTCAACTCGGAAAAAGGCTATGGCTTTATCACCCCGGAAGCGGGTGGTAAGGATCTGTTCGCCCACTTCTCCGAGATTCAGGGTTCGGGCTTCAAGTCTCTGGAAGAGAACCAGCGCGTCAGCTTCGTGACCGCCAATGGTCCGAAGGGTCCGCAAGCTACGAAGATTCAAGTCCTGTAAGGACCTGATTTTTCGGAAAAGCCCCCGTCAGGGGGCTTTTTTGTTGCCGCGCCGCGCCTGGCGCCCGCCAGGAAGCCGGCATCGAGCGTCTGGCGACGATGTAGTCCTGGAGCCAAGGGCAGGAACGGCCTGGCGGCGTTGTATGCTGCGAGTGCGCGCCCGCGCTGCCGTATTTCTCCTTTCCTGGATGTCCCGCATGTCCTCATCTTCCTCGCCCACGCCGCTTCCGCAGCCCGCCGAGGTCGTTGCCTTCTGGCGCGACGCGGGCCCTCAGCAATGGTTCAGCAAGAACGCGGCCTTCGACGCCGAATTCCGGCGGCGATTCGAGAGCGCCCACATCGCCGCCGCGGCCCGCGAGCTGGACGACTGGCTGGGAGATTCCACCGGGGCGCTGGCGCTGATGGTTCTGCTGGACCAGTTCCCGCGCAATGCCTATCGCGGCACGGCGCACATGTTCGCCACCGATCCGCTGGCGCGCTATTGCGCCGAATACGCGATCGGCGTCGGCCATGACCTGGCGGTCGAGGCGCAGCTGCGCCAGTTCTTCTATCTGCCCTTCGAGCACGCAGAGGATCTGGAGGCGCAGGAGCGCGGCGTGGCGCTGATGGAGGCCCTGGGCGGCGATACGCTGCGCTGGGCGGTCCTGCATCGCGACATCATCAAGCGTTTCGGCCGTTTCCCCCATCGCAACGCGGCGCTGGGTCGCCTGACCACGCCGGCCGAGCAGGCCTTCCTGGATGGGGGCGGCTTCTCGGGCTGATGGATGGGGTGTTGTTTGTCCTGGTTTCTTTGTGTGTCAACGAATACCAATTTGAAAATATCCATGCATTTCCCAAAAATGCATGGTGAATCGGTTGGTTGATGCCCGTGTCCTGCCGCCAGACTCTGGCCGGCCGCCGGCAGCAGGGGCGGGATTTGCACAATTGACGTTTTTCGGAATTCGCCAATACACTGATTCCAGCGAGATTTTCAAGCGACGCGGTCTGCGTTTAACTTGTCGCCGTCAATGCTGTTGCGGTTGCTTCCTCTCCCATCCTTGACGATCTGGCACCCCGCGAGCAATCGCTTCCCCTGGATTCAAGGACATCCGCATATGGCAACCGGCATCGTCAAGTGGTTCAACGCCGAAAAAGGGTATGGCTTCATCGTTCCCGACGACGGCAGCAAGGATCTTTTCGCCCACTACTCCGAAATCCGCAGCGAAGGCTACAAGACGCTGCAGGAGAACCAGCGCGTCAGCTTCGAGGTAGGCACCGGCCCCAAGGGCCCGAGCGCGAAGAACATCAAGGTTTCGGCCTGATCCGCCGCGCCTGAGGTTCGTGGGGCGGCAGGCCCGCGCTTCCAAAGCTTCCTGCATGAAAAAATGCCAGTCGGTGACGCTGACTGGCATTTTTTTTGCCGGGCGTTCGCAGGCGCGGACTTTCAGGCTTCGATCGGTCGGTTGGGGTACAGGTTCAACGACAGGACGGCATCGGAGTAGGTGGCCAACAGCATGCCCGACAGATGGCCGTGCAAGGCGCCGAACAGTGACCAGGTGAGCGTCTCGCTGCCGGGCAGCAGATCGAGCAGCAGCAACTGGCCGGTCCGCACCGTGCCGACGAAATAGGCGCGCTCATCGTGCTCACCGGTAGGCATGGCGCGATAGATCTTGGTGGCACGGCCACTGTCGTCCTTGCGCCAAGTGTTGCTGCTGGCGGTGCCCTTGGCGCCGATGGCCGGGATGTCTGCCTGGATCGTGTCCCAAAGGGCGCGGGCGTTGGCGGCGTAAACGAGGATGGTCATGGTGGGCGCACTCCTGTCGGGAATGAGGGGGGGCAGCGTGGCAAAGGTAGCAATGTCGCCGTTTTCCGGCAAGCCCAGCCCGGCCATGGTCCATGCGTCAATCACGCTTCAGCATGCGCGGCGTGTCGGCGGCCACCGGAAATCCGGCAGCCCGCCACATTTACACGCGGCGAGTGCCGCGCAGTGACTCAGTGATGCTTGGCGTGGGGCGGCGACGACAGTCGGTCCACCAGGGCGATGCCCAGGGCCGAGGCGATGAAGAGCGCGTGGATGATGGTCTGCCACATGACGCCGGCCTCGGTGAAGCGCGCATTGGGCGTGCCCAGCGTGCCGGCCTCGATGAAGGTGCGCAGCAGGTGGATCGACGAAATGCCGATGATCGCCATGGCCAGCTTGACCTTCAGCACGCTGGCGTTGACGTGGCTGAGCCACTCGGGCTGGTCCGGGTGGTTTTGCAGGCGCAGGCGCGACACGAAGGTCTCGTAGCCGCCGACGATCACCATCACCAGCAGGTTCGAGATCATCACCACATCGATCAGGCCCAGCACCAGCAGCATGATCTCCATCTCGCCGAAGCTGGTGGCGTGCGTCAGCAGGTGCCACAGTTCCTTCAGGAACAGCATGACATAGACGCCTTGCGCGACGATCAGCCCCAGGTACAGCGGCAACTGCAGCCAGCGCGAGCTGAAGATCAGGCCGGGTAGCAGGCCGAGGCGGGGAGGGGTGTTGGTGGACATCATGGGTGGGTTGCGAGCCGTTTGGTGTTTGCGGGAAAAAGCGCGGCGGCAATTCTATCAATGCGAGGCGACAGCGGACACCTGTTTCTGTGACGATTTCCAGGCCTTGCATTTGCGCGGATTCGGGGTGGCGTCATCCCGCGCCTAGCATGCCCCATGCGGGTTTGCATGGCTTTTATGTAAGGGAAATTCGCATTTGCGAAACTCTGTGGCGAAACGTCTGCGCCGGTTTTCCCATATATAGAATTGCCGGCGAATTCGCATAGAGCTTGTCAAAGAGGAGTTTGTTCCCATGAAGATCCGGTACACCGCCGCAGCCCTGGCGCTCGCGCTCGCCCCGTACTCCGTTTCGCATGCCCTGGACATCGGCGGCCTGGTCGGCGCCGGCAGCAAGGTCGTGCAGGCCGCCACCCTGAGCGATGCCGACATCAAGACCCTGTCGGACAAGGCTTGCGCGCAAAGCGATTCGCAGGAAAAGATCGCCGCGCCCGGCAGCAAGTACGACGCCCGCCTGCAGAAGCTGGCCAAGTCGCTCGGCGCCAGCGTCAATGGCCAGCCCGCCAACTACAAGGTCTACATCACCAAGGACGTCAATGCCTGGGCCATGGCCAACGGCTGCATCCGCGTCTACAGCGGCCTGATGGACATGATGAACGACGACGAAGTGCTGGGCGTGGTGGGCCACGAAATCGGCCACGTCGCGCTGGGCCACAGCAAGAAGGCCATGCAGACCGCCTACACGGTCTCGGCCGCCCGCGATGCCGCCGACGCCGCCGGCGGCGCGACGGTCGCCGCGCTGAACAAGTCGCAGTTGGGCGACCTGACCGAGAAGTTCATCAACGCGCAGTTCTCGCAATCGCAGGAAAGCGCCGCCGACGATTACTCGTTCGACCTGATCCAGGCCAAGAAGCTCAACGCCCGCGGCCTGGTCACGGCGTTCCAGAAGCTGGCCGAGCTGGACGGCGGCAAGAGCGATATGATGAGCTCGCATCCGTCCTCGGCCAAGCGCGCTCAGCACATCGAAGAGCGCATCGCCAAGGCCAAGTAAGGCGTTCGATCCCGCTTCCACCGGGAGGAAAACGGGGCGCGGGCATCCGGATTTATCCGGGGCCCGCGCCCCGTCGCGTCAGGGATCCGGAAGTTTCCGGTAAAATGCCGCGTTTATCCGCCCGTCACCATTCATTTTTCGGAAAATAGGTCTTTTAATGCAGCCTGTGGTTGAAACCCTCTCCGGCCTGGAGCGCCGTGTTGATCTGGCCGTTTCGGTGGCCGACGTCGAAAAGGAAGTCCAGGCGCAGCTCAAGCGCGTGGCCCGCACCGCCAAGGTGCCCGGCTTCCGTCCCGGCAAAGCTCCGCTCGCCATGCTCGAACGCAGCCATGGCCCCGGCATCCGCTATGACGTGATCAACAGCCAGGTCGGCCGCGCTTTCGAACAAGCCGTCGACGGCGCCAAGCTGCGCGTCGCTGGTGCCCCGAACCTGGAACCCAAGACCGAAGGCGTCTCGGACGACACGCTGGCGTTCACCGCCACGTTCGAGGTCTATCCCGAAGTCGCCGTGCCTGACCTGTCGGGCCTGGCCGTCACGCGCTACGAAACCGCCGTGACCGACGCTGAAGTCCAGCAGACCCTGGACGTGCTGCGCAAGCAGCGCGCCACGTTCGAAGCCCGTGAAGGCCGCGCCTCGCAAGACGGCGACCGCGTCACGCTGGACTTCGCCGGCACCATCGACGGCGTGCCCTTCGAAGGCGGCAAGGCCGAAGGCTTCCCCTTCGTGCTGGGCCAGGGCCGCATGCTGCCCGAGTTCGAGGAAGCCGCCCGTGGCCTGAAGGCCGGCGAGACCAAGGTCTTCCCGCTCAAGTTCCCCGATGACTACCAGGGCAAGGAAGTCGCCGGCAAGACCGCCGAATTCACCATCACCGTCAAGGAAGTGGCTGAAGGCGTGCTGCCCGAGCTGAACGGCGAATTCGCCAAGTCCCTCGGCCAGGCCGAAGGCGACGTGGAAAAGCTCAAGGCCGACATCCGCAGCAACATCGAGCGCGAAGTCAAGACGCGTTCGCAAGGCCGCACCAAGGCCAGCGTGATGGACGCCCTGGTCGAAGCCGGCAAGTTCGACGTGCCGAAGGCCCTGGTTGACAACGACGTGCAAGGCCGCGTGGCCGCCGCCCGCGAAGAGCTGAAGCAGCGCGGCATCCCCAACGCCGAGTCGGTGCCGATCCCCGCCGAAGCCTTCGCCACCGAGTCCGAGCGCCGCGTGCGCCTGGGCCTGCTGGTGTCCGAGCTGGTCAAGCAAGCCCAGCTGCAAGCCAAGCCGGAACAGGTCCGCGCCCGCATCGAAGAGTTCGCCCAGAACTACGAACAACCCGCCCAGGTTGTCAGCTATTACCTGGCTGACCGCCAGCGTCGTGCTGAAATCGAGGCTATCGTGCTGGAAGACAATGTCGTCGCGCACGTTCTGGAAAAAGCCAAGGTCACCGACGAAAAGGTGGCTTTCGATCAGTTGATGGGGATGGCGTAACTACTATGCAGAGATTCACCGATTTCTATGCGGCAATGAATGGCGGGTCTTCGGTGACCCCCACCGGCCTGGGCTACATTCCCATGGTGATCGAGCAGTCGGGGCGCGGCGAACGCGCCTACGACATCTACTCGCGTCTGCTCCGCGAGCGGCTCATCTTCCTGGTGGGCCCGGTCAACGACGCGACCGCCAACCTGGTGGTCGCCCAGTTGCTGTTCCTGGAATCGGAGAATCCTGACAAGGACATTTCCCTGTATATCAACTCGCCCGGCGGGTCGGTGTACGCGGGAATGGCCATCTATGACACGATGCAGTTCGTCAAGCCGGACGTGTCCACCCTGTGCACCGGCCTGGCGGCCAGCATGGGTGCGTTCCTGCTGGCGGCGGGCAAGAAGGGCAAGCGTTTCACGCTGCCCAACTCCCGCATCATGATTCACCAGCCCTCGGGCGGCGCCCAGGGCCAGGCCTCCGACATCCAGATCCAGGCCCGCGAAATCCTGGATCTGCGCGAGCGCCTGAACCGCATTCTGGCCCAGAACACCGGCCAGCCCGTCGAACGCATCGCCCTGGACACGGAACGTGACAACTTCATGTCCGCCGAAGATGCGGTATCGTATGGACTGGTCGACAAGGTGATGACCTCCCGTTCGGAAGGCTGACTTTCCGGCTCGTCCGAACCAGCTGCCATCACGTTCGAGTATGCGTAGGCTGCGCCGGGTCCTTCGGGCCTGGCGCGTCGTTACCTGAGATACGAAATACATATGCCTGAAAAAAAGGGATCGGCAGACGCTAAGGTGCTGCATTGCTCGTTTTGCAATAAAAGCCAGCACGAAGTCCGCAAGCTGATCGCAGGTCCGTCGGTATTCATCTGCGATGAGTGCATCGACCTGTGCAACGACATCATCCGCGAGGAAGCGCAGGCAACCGCGCGCGCGGCGATTCGTTCCGAACTGCCCACTCCGGCTGAAATCAAGACCTTCCTGGACCAGTACGTGATCGGGCAGTCGCTGCCCAAGCGCATGCTGGCGGTGGCGGTCTACAACCACTACAAGCGGATCCGCCACGGCGAGATCAAGGGCGACGAGGTCGAGCTCTCCAAGAGCAACATCATGCTGATCGGCCCGACCGGCTCGGGCAAGACCCTGCTGGCCCAGACGCTGGCGCGCATGCTGAACGTGCCCTTCGTCATGGCCGACGCCACCACGCTGACCGAAGCCGGCTACGTGGGCGAAGACGTCGAAAACATCATCCAGAAGCTGCTGCAGAACTGCAACTACGAGGTCGAGAAGGCGCAGCGCGCCATCATCTACATCGATGAAATCGACAAGATCTCGCGCAAGTCCGACAACCCGTCCATCACCCGCGACGTGTCGGGCGAGGGCGTGCAGCAGGCGCTGCTGAAGCTGATCGAAGGCACGGTGGCTTCGGTGCCGCCGCAAGGCGGGCGCAAGCACCCGAACCAGGACTTCGTCCAGGTCGACACGACCAACATCCTGTTCATCGTCGGCGGCGCCTTCGACGGCCTGGAAAAGGTCATCCGCGACCGTACCGAAAAGTCCGGCATCGGCTTCTCGGCCTCGGTCCGGGCCAAGTCCGAGCGCGGCGTGGGCGAACTCTTCTCCGAAGTCGAGCCCGAAGACCTGATCAAGTTCGGCCTGATCCCCGAACTGGTCGGCCGCCTGCCGGTGGTCGCCACGCTCGATGAGCTGGACGAGGCTGCTCTCATCCAGATCCTGACCGAACCGAAGAACGCGCTGCTCAAGCAGTTCCAGAAGCTGTTCGCGATGGAAGGCGCCGAACTGGACGTGCGTACCACCGCCCTGGCGGCCATCGCCCGCAAGGCGCTCAAGCGCAAGACCGGCGCGCGTGGCCTGCGCTCGATCATCGAGCAGGCGCTGCTCGACACCATGTATGACCTGCCTTCCCAAGGCAACGTCAAGCGCGTGGTGCTGGACGAGAATGTCATCGAAGGCGACGGCAAGCCCCTGCTGATCTACGCTGACGAGGCTGGCGCTTCGGAAAAGCCGGAGCGCGGGGAAGTCCGCGACGCCGCAGCCTGACATTTCAAGAAAACCCGTTCATGTAACGGGTTTTTTTGGCCTTGTTGGCCACCAGGACGCCGGGATCTTGAATTTTCGGCTATTGTTCCCATAACAGACGTAACTGACGAGGGCGCCCGTGTTTCCGGGCCTTCTCTGTCCCCGATACGCCGAGTCATACCGAGGAACCATCTATGTCTGCCAGCCAGACCCTGCCTTCCGACCCGATCGACCTGCCGCTGTTGCCGCTGCGCGACGTGGTGGTGTTCCCGCACATGGTCATCCCGCTGTTCGTCGGCCGTCCGCGCTCGATCCGCGCGCTGGAAGTCGCGATGGAAGCGGGCAAGAGCATCATGCTGGTGGCGCAAAAGTCCGCCGGCAAGGATGATCCCACTCCCGAAGACGTCTACGAAATTGGCTGCGTCGCCGGCATCCTGCAGATGCTGAAGCTGCCTGACGGCACCGTGAAGGTGCTGGTCGAGGGCACGCAGCGCGCCCGCATCAACACCATTGAAGACGCGGATTCGCACTTCACCTGCCAGGTCACCCCGATTGAGCCGGACGCCATCCAGGGCTCCGAGACCGAGGCGCTGCGCCGCGCGATCGTTGCCCAGTTCGAGCAGTACGTCAAACTCAACAAGAAGATCCCGCCCGAGATCCTGACCTCGCTCGCCGGTATCGACGACGCTGGCCGCCTGGCCGACACGATCGCCGCGCACCTGCCGCTCAAGCTTGAGCAGAAGCAGAAGATGCTCGAGATCGTCGGCACCTCCGAGCGCCTTGAAGGCCTGCTGACGCAGCTGGAAACCGAAATCGACATCCTCCAGGTCGAAAAGCGTATCCGTGGCCGCGTCAAGAAGCAGATGGAGAAGAGCCAGCGCGACTACTACCTGAACGAACAGGTCAAGGCCATCCAGAAGGAACTGGGCGAAGGCGAGGAAGGCGCTGACATCGAGGAACTCGAAAAGAAGATCATCGCCGCGCACATGCCCAAGGAGGCCCGTAAGAAGGCCGACGCCGAGCTCAAGAAGCTCAAGCTCATGTCGCCCATGTCCGCCGAAGCCACGGTGGTGCGCAACTACATCGATACGCTCATCAATCTTCCCTGGAAGAAGAAGAGCAAGATCAACAACTCGATCAGCAACGCCGAGACGGTGCTGGACAACGACCACTACGGCCTCGAGAAGGTCAAGGAACGCATTCTTGAATACCTCGCGGTGCAACAGCGCGTGGACAAGGTCAAGGCGCCGATCCTGTGCCTGGTCGGGCCTCCGGGCGTGGGCAAGACCTCGCTCGGCCAGTCCATCGCCAAGGCCACGAACCGCAAGTTCGTGCGCATGGCCCTGGGCGGCGTGCGCGACGAAGCCGAGATCCGCGGCCATCGCCGCACGTACATCGGCTCGATGCCCGGCAAGATCGTCCAGAACATGACCAAGGTCGGCGTGCGCAACCCGCTGTTCCTGCTGGACGAGATCGACAAGCTGGGCATGGATTTCCGCGGCGATCCCTCGTCGGCGCTGCTGGAAGTGCTGGATCCCGAACAGAACCACACGTTCCAGGACCACTACATCGAGGTCGACTTCGACCTGTCCGACGTGATGTTCGTCGCGACCAGCAACACGCTGAACATTCCGCCGGCGCTGCTGGACCGCATGGAAGTGATCCGCCTGTCGGGTTACACCGAAGAGGAAAAGATCCATATCGCCCGCGACCATCTGCTGCCCAAGCTGATGAAGAACAACGGCGTCAAGGACAACGAGCTGACGGTCGACGAGTCCGCGCTGCGCGACATCGTGCGCTACTACACCCGGGAAGCCGGCGTGCGTGCGCTCGAACGCGAAGTGGGCAAGATCTGCCGCAAGGTCATCAAGCAGCTGCTCACCCAGAGCGACAAGGCCAAGGCCGAGGGCAAGACCCCGGAAGCCAAGGTGGTCAACGTCACCGGTGAGAATCTGTCCGACTACCTGGGCGTGCGTCGCTACACGTTTGGCATGGCCGAGAAGGAAAACCAGATCGGCCAGGTCACCGGACTGGCCTGGACGGAAGTCGGCGGCGACCTGCTGACGATCGAAGTGGCGGACATGCCCGGCAAGGGCGTGATCCAGCGCACGGGCTCGCTCGGCGACGTCATGAAGGAATCGGTCGAGGCCGCCCGCACCGTGGTGCGCTCGCGCGCCCGGCGCCTGGGCTTCGCGGACAGCGTGTTCGAGAAGCACGACATGCACGTGCACGTGCCGGAAGGCGCGACGCCCAAGGACGGTCCGTCCGCAGGTATCGCGATCACCACGGCCATGGTGTCGGCCCTGTCGCGCATCCCGGTGCGCGCCGACGTCGCCATGACCGGCGAGATCACGCTGCGCGGCGAAGTCTTGCCCATCGGCGGCCTGAAGGAAAAGCTGCTGGCGGCGCATCGCGGCGGCATCAAGACGGTCTTGATTCCGGAAGAAAACGTCAAGGACTTGGCGGAGATTCCGGACAACGTCAAGAACCATCTGGAAATCGTGCCGGTGCGCTGGATCGACAAGGTCCTGGAGCTGGCCCTGGAGCGTCTGCCGGAGCCGCTGGCCGAGGAAGAAGCCGTGAAGGAACCGCTGGTGGCCAAGCCGGCGGAACCGGGTAGCACGGATCCGGTGCTCAAGCACTGAAACCTGGGTAGATGAGAAAGGCGCCGCTTACGCGGCGCTTTTCTTTTTTGGCGGCGCCGATGGATCCGATGGATGCGCCTGGCGTCGGCATTGGGCTTTTGGTCGAGCTGTCGCCGATACCAGGTGCGTGTCGGCGCCGGGCCGGCATGGTGTCGTGCCCCGATGCATCGCCAAACAAAAACCCCGCCATGGCGGGGTTTCCTGTCGCGGTGTAGCGATCGATGTTGCGGCGGCCGGGCTTGGCCAAGCTCGCGTCGGCCGCGATGGCGAGTGCTCAGTGCAGGGCTTGAGTGCGGATCAACCCGACAGCGATGCCTTCCAGCGCGAATTCCTGTTCGGCGTCCACGATGATGGGGGCGAAATCGGGGTTCTCGGGCAGCAGTTCCAGGCGGCCATTCTGGCGCTGCAAGCGCTTGACCGTCACGTCGTCGCCCAGGCGGGCGACGACGATCTGGCCGTTGCGCGCTTCGGTGGCGCGCTTGACCGCCAGCAGGTCGCCTTCAAGAATGCCGGCGTCGCGCATGCTCATGCCGCGCACTTTCAGCAGGTAATCGGGTGTCTGGGCGAACAGGCCGGGGTCGACGCCGACCTCGCGCTCCACATGCTCGGCCGCCAGGATCGGGCTGCCCGCGGCAACGCGGCCAACCAGCGGCAGCAGCAGCTGGGCCAGGGCAGGGTGGGGCAGCATGGCTTGCGCTGGTGTCGTGGCGGCGTCCTTCAGGCGAATGCCGCGCGAGGCGCCGGCGGTAAGCTCGATGGCGCCTTTGCGGGCCAGCGCCTTGAGGTGA
Organism: Achromobacter sp. Marseille-Q0513; assembly: GCF_018195695.1. Classification (NCBI taxonomy): domain Bacteria; kingdom Pseudomonadati; phylum Pseudomonadota; class Betaproteobacteria; order Burkholderiales; family Alcaligenaceae; genus Achromobacter; species Achromobacter sp. Marseille-Q0513. The sequence continues at coordinate 44,304 of NZ_JAGTJY010000005.1, forward strand.
TCCTCAGCCGCGTTGGGAGATCGGAAACCCAATGCCTGGGCAATTTCGGCGCGAGTGGGCGGAAAGCCCGTGCGCGCGACGGTTTGCCGGATGAGGTCGAGGATTTGCTGCTGGCGTTCCGTGAGTTTGCTGGCCATGGCGATGATCCGTTGCTTGCGGACTGTACATATATACAGCGCCATTCTGGGGGACATAACGGAAAAATGCAAGCGCACGCCGCCAAAACAAAACGGGACCCGCATGGGTCCCGTCTTGCATCGCCAGTTGCCAGCGGCGGCATGGCGCCGCGCCGGGCGTCAGGCTCAGAGCACCGCGGCGATGGCCTTGGCCACCTTGTCGATGTTGCCGCTGTTCAGCGCGGCGACGCAGATGCGGCCGCTGGAGACGGCGTACACGCCGTGCTCTTCGCGCAGGCGGTCGACCTGGGCGGCGCTCAGGCCCGAGTACGAGAACATGCCGCGCTGGGCCAGCACGAAGCTGAAGTCCTGCTTGCCGCCGTGTTCCTTGATCTTCTCGACCAGCTGCTTGCGCATCAGGCGGATGCGGTCGCGCATGCCAGCGAGTTCTTCTTCCCACAGGGCGAACAGTTCGGGCGAGTTCAGCACCGTCGACACCACCGTGCCGCCGTGGGTGGGAGGGTTGGAGTAGTTGGTGCGGATGACGCGCTTGAGCTGGCTCAGCACGCGCACGGCTTCGTCCTTGCTGCCGGCCACCACGGTCAGGGCGCCGACGCGCTCGCCGTACAGCGAGAAGGACTTGGAGAACGAGGAGCTGATGAACATCGTCAGGTCCTGCTCGGCGAACATGCGCACGACCGCGGCATCTTCCTGCAGGCTGTCGCCGAAGCCCTGGTAGGCGATGTCCAGGAACGGGACCAGCTGGTTCTGCTTGACGACGTCGGCGATCTGCTTCCACTGCTCGAACGTGGGATCCACGCCGGTCGGATTGTGGCAGCAGGCGTGCAGCACGACGACGGTCTTGGCCGGCGCGGCCTTCAGGTCGGCCAGCATGCCTTCGAAGTTCAGGCCGCGGGTGGCGGCGTCATAGTACGTGTAGGTGCCGACTTCGAAGCCGGCGCGCTCGAACAGGGCGCGGTGGTTTTCCCAGCTGGGGTTGCTGATCAGGACCTTGGAGCCCGGCAGCAGCTGGTGCAGGAAGTCGGCGCCGATCTTGAGCGCGCCCGTGCCGCCCAGGGCCTGCGTGGTCAGCACGCGGCCGGCGGCGGCCAGCGGGGAGTCGTTGCCCAGCAGCAGCGCCTGCGCGCCCTTGTTGTAGCCGGCGATGCCTTCGATCGGCAGGTAGCCACGGGCCGCGGCGGCCTCGATGCGGGCAGCTTCGGCCTTGCGCACCGCGCCCAGCAGAGGGATGCGACCCTGGTCGTCGTAGTACACGCCCACGCCCAGATTGACTTTACCGGGACGGGTGTCCGCGTTGAATTGTTCGTTCAGGCCAAGGATGGGGTCGCGCGGCGCGAGTTCGACGGAATCGAAAAGGGTGCTCATGGGAGTCTATTTGGCTGGGTGGACGCAGGAATTGGTGCTGTGGATAATGAGGGGTTTACCTCGGGAACAGTCTAGCATGTCCAAGAGCGAGCGACGGGGCCGGAAAACGGTCGAAAAGCAGGCTGAAAGTCTGGACGAAAGCCTGGGCGCGGGCCTGGGGGAAGGCCTGGAGGTAGGCCTGAATGCGACTGGCCTGGCGGACGAGTCCGCCGGGCAGGCCGGCACGCGCGCCGGCGAGGGCGGCGGGGGTGGAGACACCACCGTTCCGGGTGCTGCCCCGGGCTTTGTCGAGTATCCGGGCAGTCCATTCCAGCTGTACCAGCCGTATCCGCCGGCGGGCGACCAGCCGACGGCCATCGACAGCCTGGCCCAGGGCATGGAAGACGGCCTGATGTACCAGACGCTGCTGGGCGTGACCGGATCGGGCAAGACCTACACCATGGCCAACGTGATCGCCCGCCTGGGTCGTCCGGCCCTGGTGCTGGCGCCCAACAAGACGCTGGCCGCGCAGTTGTACGCCGAAATGCGCGAGTTCTTTCCGAAGAACGCGGTCGAGTACTTCGTTTCGTACTATGACTATTACCAGCCCGAGGCCTACGTGCCGACGCGCGACCTGTTCATCGAGAAGGACTCGTCCATCAACGAGCATATCGAGCAGATGCGATTGTCGGCCACCAAGAGCCTGCTGGAACGCCGCGACACGGTGATCGTGGGCACGGTGTCCTGCATCTACGGTATCGGCAATCCCGGCGACTACCACGCCATGGTGCTGATCCTGCGCTCGGGCGACCGGATTTCCAGGCGCGAGATCCTGGCGCGGCTGGTTGCCATGCAGTACACCCGCAATGACGCCGAGTTCACGCGCGGCGTGTTCCGCGTGCGTGGCGAGACGATCGACATCTTTCCGGCCGAAAGCGCCGAGTTGGCGCTGCGGCTGACGCTGTTCGACGACGAGATCGAGAGCCTGGAGCTGTTCGATCCGCTGACCGGCCGCATCCGCCAGAAGCTGCCCCGCTTCACCGTGTATCCGGGGTCGCATTACGTGACGCCGCGCGACACCGTCCTGCGCGCCATCGAGACCATCAAGGAAGAGCTGCGCGAGCGCGTCAAGCGTTATGTCGACGACGGCCATCTGGTCGAGGCGCAGCGGCTGGAGCAGCGCACCCGCTTCGATCTGGAAATGTTGCAGGAACTGGGCTTCTGCAAGGGCATCGAAAACTATTCGCGGCATCTGTCGGGCGCGGCGCCGGGCGAGCCTCCGCCCACGCTGATCGACTATCTGCCCGGCGATGCGCTGATGTTCATCGACGAGAGCCACGTCACCATCGGACAGTTGAGCGCCATGTACCGGGGCGACCGGTCGCGCAAGGAAACGCTGGTCCAATATGGCTTCCGCCTGCCTTCGGCGCTGGACAACCGGCCGCTGAAGCTGGAGGAATTCGAGGCGCGCATGCGCCAGTGCGTGTTCGTGTCGGCCACGCCGGCCGCCTATGAGCGCGAGCATACGGACAACGTGGTGGAGCAGGTGGTGCGTCCCACCGGCCTGGTGGATCCGGAGGTGCAGGTGCTGCCGGCGCGCACCCAGGTCGACGACCTGCTGGGCCAGATCAAGGCCAGGGTGGCGGTGTCGGAGCGCGTGCTGGTGACCACGCTCACCAAGCGCATGGCCGAGGATCTGACCGACTTCTTGAGCGAACACGGCGTGCGGGTGCGCTATCTGCATTCCGATATTGATACGGTCGAGCGCGTGGAGATCATCCGCGACCTGCGGCTGGGCACATTCGACGTGCTGGTCGGGATCAACCTGCTGCGCGAGGGGCTGGACATTCCCGAGGTTTCGCTCGTGGCGATCCTGGATGCCGACAAGGAAGGTTTCCTGCGCTCGGAACGCAGCCTGATCCAGACCATCGGCCGCGCCGCGCGCAACCTCAATGGGCACGCGATCCTTTACGCCGACCGCATCACGGATTCGATGCAGCGGGCCATGCAGGAAACGGAGCGGCGGCGCGTCAAGCAGCTGCAGTTCAACGCGGACCACGGCATCACGGCGCGCGGTGTCAGCAAGGCGGTGCGCGAGCTGATCGACGGCATTGTGGCGCCGGTCCAGCACGATGCGCTGGAAGCGGCGGTCCCCGCGGAATTCCTGAACGACGAAAAGGCGCTGGCGCGCGAGATCAAGCGCCTGGAAAAGCTGATGATGGACCATGCCCGGAATCTGGAGTTCGAACAGGCGGCCGCCGCCCGCGACGCGCTGACGGCATTGAAGCAGCGCGTCCTGCTGGACGGCGCGGTGTGAGCTGCGGGCGGCTCATGGGGCCGCCCGTGAACCTGTCTGATCGCTGACGAAAAGCTGAAAAATGTTGTTCCGGCGCAGCGCAATCGGACGTTCAAATTTTGCGCAGATTTTTCCCGGACAAGCTCGGGGCAGGTCTGGATTTTTTATTCCAATTCATTGATTTCAAAGTAAATTTTTGATACGGCATTTTGTCCTGCAACCCCCTTTTTGGTGCAAAAAAAGCTTGCCTTATCGCGGGTTTTCCCGCACACTTGCCAGCATGATGACCAAGGTACTTTTCGTTTGCATGGGCAATATCTGTCGCTCGCCGAGCGCAGAGGGCGTGTTTCGCCATTTGGTGAACGACGCGGGTTTGGGCGACGTGGTTCGCATCGATTCCGCCGGCACGCACGCGTTTCACATCGGCGAGGCGCCTGATGCCCGGGCGCAGGCCGCGGCGCGCAAGCGCGGCTACGAGATCACGCACTGCGAGGCGCGTCAGGTCACCGCGGAAGATTTCCGCGAATTCGATCTCATCCTCGCCATGGACTGGGACAACCTGTCCGCCATGCAGCAGCAGTGCCCGAAGGCCTATCAGCACAAGCTGATGCTGCTGATGCGCTTCGCCAACGAGTTCGAAGAAGCCACCGTGCCCGATCCTTACTATGGCGGCGCCGACGGTTTCGGCAAGGTGCTGGACTACCTGGAAGACGCCTGTCAGGGCGTGCTCGAACTGGTCCGCAAGCGCGCTACCCAATACCAGGCGGCCTGAGCCCCTGGCTCGGGTCGGCGATAGCTGGCCCGAACTGAATTGGCAGTGAATCAACCGCGCGTCAGCGCGGTTTTTTCTGGTTACGAGCCATACCAATTTAGTCGGGAATTTGCTATACTTGAGCCAATTACTCGGGTATTGGCCGTTGGATTCTCTGGCGGCCATGGCCGATTCACAGGGAACCCACCATGCGGTTAACTACCAAAGGGCGTTTCGCCGTGACTGCCATGATCGATCTGGCTATGCGGCAGCATAGCGGTCCGGTCACTCTCGCGGCCATCAGCCAGCGCCAGAATATTTCGCTTTCCTACCTGGAACAGCTGTTCGGAAAGCTGCGCCGCCACGAACTCGTGGACAGCGTGCGCGGCCCGGGCGGCGGTTATTCGCTCGCCCGCCTGGCGCGCAACGTGACCGTTGCCGACATCATCTTCGCCGTGGACGAGCCGCTGGATGCCACCAGCTGTGGTGGCAAGCGCGACTGTACCAGCGGCAATGACGGCAAGCCGGGCAAGTGCATGACGCACGAACTCTGGGCCACGTTGAACCGCAAGATGGTCGATTACCTGGATTCGGTGTCCCTGCAGGATCTCGTGGATCAGCAGCGCGTGCGCCAATTGCAGGAAGCCAACAATCAGGCCCAGGCCTGCGCCGTGCGCGTGAACCGGGTGGGTGGCGCGAACGCCGCCAACGCCCCGACCACGACCGTCGCCGCCAACGCCACCGCATAAGCAGCATCAGGAGTTTGTAGAAATGACCACCCGCCCGATCTATCTGGACTACTCGGCCACCACGCCGGTCGATCCCCGCGTCGTCGACAAGATGGTGCCCTGGCTGTACGAGAACTTCGGCAATCCGGCCTCGCGCAGCCATGCCTTCGGTTGGGAGTCCGAGGACGCCGTCGAGCGCGCCCGCGAGGAAGTCGCCAAGCTGGTGAACGCCGATCCGCGCGAAATCGTCTGGACCTCCGGTGCGACCGAGTCCGACAACCTTGCCATCAAGGGCGCCGCCAACTTCTACGCCGAACGCGGCAAGCACATCATCACCGTCAAGACCGAGCACAAGGCCGTGCTGGACACCTGTCGCGAGCTGGAGCGCCAGGGCTTCGAGGTGACCTACCTGGACGTCAAGGAAAACGGCCTGATCGACCTGGACGTGTTCAAGGCCGCGCTGCGCCCTGATACCGTGCTGGTCTCGATCATGATGGTGAACAACGAAATCGGCGTGATCCAGGACGTCGAAACGCTGGGTGAAATCTGCCGCGAAAAGGGCATCATCTTCCACGTGGACGCCGCGCAGGCGACCGGCAAGGTCGAAATCGACCTGCAGAAGCTCAAGGTCGACCTGATGTCGTTCTCGGCTCACAAGACCTACGGCCCCAAGGGCATCGGCGCGCTGTACGTGCGTCGCAAGCCGCGCGTGCGCATCGAGGCGCAGATGCACGGCGGCGGCCACGAGCGCGGTTTCCGCTCGGGCACGCTGGCCACGCATCAGATCGTCGGCATGGGCGAAGCCTTCCGCCTGGCGCGCGAGGAAATGGGCACCGAGAACGAGCGCATTCGCATGCTGCGCGATCGTCTGTGGGCTGGCCTGTCGCAGATCGAAGAGGTCTACCTGAACGGCGACATGGACCAGCGCGTGCCGCACAACCTGAACGTCAGCTTCAACTATGTCGAAGGCGAGTCCCTGATCATGGCGATCAAGGAACTGGCCGTGTCCAGCGGCTCGGCCTGCACCTCGGCCAGCCTGGAACCTTCCTACGTGCTGCGCGCCCTGGGCCGCAACGACGAGCTGGCGCACAGCTCGATCCGTTTCACGCTGGGCCGCTTCACCACCGAGCAGGAAATCGACTACGCGGTCGAACTGCTCAAGAGCCGCGTGGGCAAGCTGCGCGACATGTCGCCGCTTTGGGAAATGGCCAAGGAAGGCATCGACCTGAACACCGTGCAGTGGGCTGCGCACTAAGCGCCCGCGCCTTGAAATACGTGGAGAATCAATATGTCTTACAGCACTAAGGTCCTGGACCACTACGAAAACCCGCGCAACGTCGGTTCGTTCGACAAGTCGGACGACTCCGTCGGCACCGGCATGGTCGGCGCTCCCGCCTGTGGCGACGTCATGAAGCTGCAGATCAAGGTCAACGAATCGGGCGTGATCGAAGACGCGCGCTTCAAGACCTACGGCTGCGGCTCGGCCATCGCCTCCAGCTCGCTCGTGACCGAATGGGTCAAGGGCAAGACGCTGGACGAAGCGCTGACGATCCGCAACACGCAGATCGCCGAGGAACTGGCGCTGCCGCCCGTGAAGGTCCACTGTTCCATCCTGGCCGAAGACGCGATCAAGGCCGCGGTGCAGAACTACAAGGAAAAGCACTCGGTTCCGGCCGAGGTGGCGAACTGAAATGTCCGTAACCCTGACCCAGAAGGCAGCCAACCACATCGGCCGCTACTTGCAAAAGCGCGGCAAGGGCATCGGCTTGCGGCTCGGAGTTAGGACCACGGGCTGCTCCGGCATGGCGTACAAGTTGGAATACGTGGACGAGGCGGCGCCCGAGGACATGGTCTTCGAGAGCTTCGGCGTGAATGTCTACGTCGATCCCAAGAGCCTCGCCTATCTGGACGGCACCGAGCTCGACTACGCGCGCGAAGGCCTGAACGAAGGCTTCAAGTTCAGCAACCCCAACGAGAAGGCGACCTGCGGCTGCGGCGAGTCGTTCACGGTGTAAGTCTTGGCTGGAGACGATCACTTCAGCCTGTTCGGCTTGCCGGCGCGCTTCGACCTCGATACGCAAATGCTGGAATCGGCGTGGCGCACTGTGGCCGCGCAGGTGCACCCAGACCGCTATGCCACCGCCAGCCCGGCCGAGCGCCGGGTGGCGATGCAATGGGCGGCGCGGGCCAACGAGGCCTATCGCCAACTGCGGGATCCGATGCTGCGGGCGCGCTATCTGTGCGAACAGGCGGGCGTGGACCTGCAGACCGAGAGCAACACGTCCATGGATCCGGCGTTCCTGATGCAGCAGATGAGCTGGCGCGAAGCGCTGGACGATGCGCGCGGCGATGCCGCTGCGCTGGCATCGCTGCAAGCAGAGCTGCAGGAGGCGCGCGGACAGATGCGCGCACGCCTGGCGCAACTGCTAGACGTGGACAAGGACTACGCGGCGGCGGGGCAGAAAGTGCGGGAATGGATGTTCGTGGAGAAGCTGGCGCAGGAGCTGGCCCACGCGCAACCGGCGGAATAGTCCAGGGCGCCGGACGGCCGCCACCGAACTTGCGGCCGGGCTGCGCCCACTGAGCAGAAAAACACAATCATGGCTTTATTGCAGATTTCCGAGCCTGGCGAATCGCCCGCGCCGCACCAGCGCAAGCTGGCGGTGGGCATCGACCTCGGCACCACCAATTCGCTGGTCGCCGCGGTGCGCAGCAGCGTGGCCGAAGTCCTGCGCGACGAGCAAGGCCATGCGCTGCTGCCTTCGGCGGTGCGCTATTTCCCCGGAGGCCGGGTCACGACCGGTCGCGAGCCGCTGGCCGAGCAGGCGCTGGACCCGTTGAACACCGTGGTGTCGGTCAAGCGCTACATGGGCCGTACGCTGGAAGAGGCGCGGGCCTCGCGCGCGCCGTATGAATTCGTGGACGCGCCCGGCATGGTGCGCATCCGCACGGTGCAGGGCGACCTGAGTCCGGTGGAAGTGTCGGCCCAGATCCTGGCCGTGCTGCGCCAGCGCGCCGAGGACGTCCTCGGCGACGACCTGGTCGGCGCCGTGATCACGGTGCCCGCCTATTTCGACGACGCGCAGCGCCAGGCGACGCGCGACGCCGCCAGGCTGGCCGGCCTGAACGTGCTGCGCCTGCTGAACGAACCCACCGCCGCCGCCATCGCCTACGGCCTGGATAACGCCGCCGAAGGCGTGTACGCGGTCTACGACCTGGGCGGAGGCACGTTCGACGTGTCCATCCTGCGCCTGACGCACGGCGTGTTCGAAGTGATCTCCACCGGCGGCGACACGGCCCTGGGCGGCGACGACTTCGATGCGCTGATCGCCGACCATGCCGCGAGCGGCCTGGGTTCCGCCGAACTGCCGCCGGCCGACCGCCGCGCGCTGTTGGTGGCGGCGCGCGCGGCGCGCGAAGCGCTGTCCGATACCGACGAAACGCGCCTGCGCCTGACCTTGTCGGATGGCCGCGAGCTGGACCTCGCGCTTAGCCGGCAGCAATTCGAATCGCTGGCCCAGCCGCTGGTGCAGCGCACGCTGGATTGCGCGCGCCGCGCCTTGCGCGACGCCGAGTTGCGCCCCGCCGACGTGCGCGGCGTGGTGATGGTGGGCGGCGCCACGCGCATGCCCGTGATCCGCGCGGCCGTGGGCGAGATGTTCGGCACGACGCCACTGACCGACCTGGACCCCGACCAGGTGGTGGCGCTGGGCGCCGCGCTGCAGGCAAACCTGCTGGCCGGCAACCGGGCGCCGGGCGAAGACTGGTTGCTGCTCGATGTCATTCCGCTATCGCTGGGCCTGGAAACCATGGGCGGCCTGGTGGAGCGCGTGATTCCGCGCAACAGCACGATACCCGTGGCGCGCGCCCAGGAATTCACCACGTTCAAGGACGGCCAGACCGCCATGAGCATTCACGTGGTGCAGGGCGAGCGCGACCTGGTGAGCGATTCCCGCTCGCTGGCCCGCTTCGAGCTGCGCGGCATTCCGTCCATGGTGGCGGGCGCGGCGCGCATCCGCGTGACTTTCCAGGTGGATGCCGATGGCCTGTTGAGCGTGACCGCGCGCGAGCAGAGCAGCGGGGTCGAGGCGGCTGTCTCGGTCAAGCCTTCGTATGGCCTGAGCGACGACGAGATCGCCCGGATGCTGGCCGACAGCGTGGCGCAGGCCGATTCAGACGCGCGCGCGCGCATGCTGCGCGAGCAGCAGGTCGACGCGCGCCAGCTGGTGGAGTCGGTGCAGGCCGCGTTGGCCGCCGACGGCGACCTGCTGGACGCCGACGAGCGCAAGCGCGTGGACGATTGCCTGAGCGCCGCCGCCGGCGCGCAGGAGCTGTTGGACGTGGACGCGGTCAAGGCCGCCGTCGAGGCGTTGTCGGCCGCGACCGACGAATTCGCCGCGCGGCGCATGGACCGCAGCATCCGTGCGGCGCTGGCCGGCCGCAAACTTGACGAGATCGCCTGATAACAAGCTATGCCGAAACTGACCATACTGCCTCACCCCGAATACTGCCCCGAAGGCGCGGTGATCGAAGACGCGCCCAAGGGCGTGTCGATCTGCCGCATCCTGCTGGACAATCACATCGACATCGAGCACGCCTGCGAACTGTCCTGCGCCTGCACGACCTGTCATGTGGTGGTCAAGGAGGGCTATTCCTCGCTGGAAGACGCGACGGATGACGAGGAAGACCTGCTGGACAAGGCCTGGGGCCTGACGCCGACCTCGCGCCTGTCGTGCCAGGCCTGCGTCGCCGACGCCGACCTGACGGTCGAGATCCCCAAGTACACGATCAACCACGCCAAAGAGGGCCATTGATGAAGTGGACCGACACCTACGAGATCGCCGCCGCGCTCTACGACGCGCATCCCGACGTGGACCCGAAGACGCTGCGTTTCACCCAGCTGCGCGAGTGGGTGCTGGCTTTGCCGGGGTTCAATGACGATCCCGCCCATAGCGGCGAGAAGATCCTGGAAGCCATCCAGATGGCCTGGATCGACGAAGCGGACTGAACCGCTGGCTGAAGACGACGCTCCCTGACGGGAGCGTTTTTCTTTGTGGTCGGCATTCCGGATCCCGCAATCCAGGACCGGACGCGCTTCGGGTCGCCGATGGCGCCGGGTTCGGGCTGGCGCGCGGCGATATTGCCGCATTGGACGTCACTTGGGCTGGGCCTCACGGTATCATCAAGGCTCTGTCAGCCCGTTTGGCGCCCGCGCGTCCCGCTGACGCTTTCCGACCTGAGTCTATCGATGCCCGCTGCCCAACTGCGCTTTGGATTGGCCGCCAACCGGCTGCACCACGAAACCCCCGATGCCGCGCTGTTCACCTGGCTGCGCGCCTGTTCCGCCACCATCCGCGAACTGGGCGTGCAGCTGCATACCGTGGGTCGCACGCACGACGCCATCGTGCGCGAGGGCATGCTGCAGGGCTATAGCGGACTGATCCGCTATCCCTATGGCCGCGAAGGCGGGCTCATGAAGCTGGTGGCGCGCGTCACCGAAGGCCGCGACGGCCAGGCGCCGTTCGACGGCGCCATCTACCTGATCGATCCGGTCGATCCTTCCTCGATTTTTCCCGAGGCGCTGGCGCTCAAGCGGCAGTGCATCACGCATGGCCGTCCGTTCATCTCGACGCTGGCCGGCGCCATCGAATGGATGGAGGTCGAGCGCGTGCATGCGGGCCTGACGCCGGACGCGTCGCTGTCGCGCATGTTCGATTACGAGGGCCAGACGCTGGCCCTGATCGCCCACGATGCGCTCAAGGACGAGATGGTTGCCTTCGCCAGCGAGCATTTCGACGTGCTGTCTCGTTTCGCGCGGCGCGTGGCCACCGGCACGACGGGTGGCCGGCTCAATGACCTGGCCTGGTCGCGCGGCTGGCCCAAGGACAAGCCCTGGGTGCATCGCTACCTGAGCGGGCCGCTGGGCGGCGACGCGCAGATCGCCGAGCTGGTGCTCGAACATCAATGCCAGCGCGTGATCTTTTTCGAGGATCCCCACGTGGCGCGCCAGCACGAGGCGGATATCCAATTGCTGGAGCGCGCGGTGCGCGTGGTCACCGAGTCCGCGACCTGCGCGACATCGCCGTCGGTGGCGCGTCGCTGGGCGCAGGCCGTGGAAAAGCGCGGGATCTGAGACCGCAGGGCGAATCGGCGGCAGGCAGCGGAGCCTGGCCGCATCGCAGCAAAGTGTCACGCTTGCGGCGGCGGGCTTCTGCGAGAATAGGCGCGGGACCGGCATGAATGCCGCGCCTGTGCGGCCTCGGGCCACCAATGGCCGGGCCATCTTGTTCAACGCGAGGAGGATGCCATGATGCAAGCACTATCGTTTGCCCGCATTTGCTCCGGCTTGGCTGGCGCGGTCTTGTTGAGCGCGAGTCTGGCAGCCAAGGCGGCCGACAAGGTTTACTTTGTCGAGCCCAAGGACGGCGCCACGGTGGACAGCCCGGTGAAAGTGAAGTTCGGCGTGGACGGCATGGCGGTCAAGCCGGCCGGTGACATGACCGCCGGCACTGGCCACCATCACCTGATCGTCGACGGCAAGCCAGTGCCCAAGGGCGAGGTCGTGCCGACGGACGACACGCATATCCACTTCGGCAAGGGCCAGACCGAAACCGAGCTCAAGCTCGCGCCGGGCAAGCACACGCTGACCATGCAGTTCGCCGACGGCGCGCATCGCTCTTATGGGCCGGACCTGAGCAGCACGATCTCGGTGACGGTGAAGTAGTCCTGTCTTGCACGGCCCGGGCCGCTTGCTGGCACTTCATCTGTGCAGCGGCGGCCATCTGCGTGCCGTATGGGTCAAGGCCAGGATCCATACCGTGCCGTCCGGCGCGATTTCATAGGCCAGCCGATACCGTTCATGCGGAACGAGTTCGCGCACGCCGGGAACGTCTGTAGGCTTGCCGATGCGCGGGTGTGTGGCGAGCTTGGCGGCAGCCAGGCTGAAAAGCTGATCCACGCACGCGGCGGCAGCGGCGCTGTCGGCGGCGATGTAGTCCCAGATATCAGAGCGATCCTGTTCGGCTTGCGGCGTCCAGACGGCGGTCACGCCTGGTCTTCCGTGGCGGTTCGTTTGCGTCTGGCGGCGTAGACGGCTTCGATCTCGTCGTTCGGGCGGCCCAGGCCGGCGCGCATGGAGGCGCGTGCGGCGTCGATCTTGCTGCGTCGGTAGTCGTCATGGTCGCTAGCCGGCTGATGCTGGGCGACATAGTCGCGCATTAGTTCGCTAACGATCTGGGACGCGGGCCGATTCTCGGCGGCGGCCTGTGCCAGGAATGCGGCGTGCAGAGCGGGTTCCAGGGGCATGGTGAAAATGGTCTCTTCGGGCATGTGGGAGTCCTTTTTTTACCAAGGGGAGTATGGGCGGTACAGGCTCGGCATGTACGACTTGCGATGAATGCAGGACTGATGGCAGGACGTCCATCCTGCGGCAGCCTGCCTCAAGCCCCCGTGAACCGTGGCGGCCGTTTCGCGCGGAACGCCGCCACGCCCTCGGCGAAATCCGCCCGCGTCGCGCTTTGCAGAAAGCACGCGGTTTCTTCACTGAGCTGGGTTTCCAGCGTTGCCTGCGCCGCCGAGCGCAGCAGCCGCTTGGCGCCGGCGATGCCGTGCGGCGCATGGGCGGCGATGGCGCCCGCGTAGGCTGCCGCCTGCTCGCGCAGCTGACCGGCCGGCGCCACTCGGGTGATCAGGCCCCAGGACAGCGCTTCCTCGGCGCTGAACGGATCGTGCCGCAGCAGCAGGTCCAGCGCCCGCTTCGGCCCCACGGTGCGCATCAGGCCGTGCGTCATGCCGGCATCGGGCGTGGCGCCCAGCTTGAGATACGCGGTCATGAAGCGCGTGCCGGCTTCGGCGATCGCCAGGTCGCAGGCCAGCGTCAGCGACAGGCCGGCGCCCGCGGCGATGCCATGCACCTGCGCCAGCCAGACCTTGTCCATGCGCGCGACGCGCACGAGAAAATCGTTGAGCGGCGTGAACAGGTCCATCAGCGATGCGCGCACCGCGCAGGCCGCGCCTTCGAACATCGAGATGTCGCCGCCGGCACAGAACGCATTGCCCGCGCCCTGCAGCGTGACCACGCGAATGTCGGCGCGGGTTTCCAGCCACTGGGCGGCGCGCTGCAGGTCTTCGGCCATGGCCACGTCGATGGCGTTGAGCGCGTCGGGCCGGTTCAGCGTCAGCGTGGCGGCGGCGCCACCGGTTTGAAGAATGAGCGTGCGGAAAGCGGGCAGACCGGTGTTCATGGCGAGTCTCCGGGGTAGGGCGCAGGCTGGGACAGATACCGGGTAAATACCAGCTACTTGTCCAAAAACCGCGATGCTATGTTGTGAACCGAGCGCTTGCTTGGTTTGTTGTCACGCCAAGCTAGCGTAACGCATAGAACGAATTTCCGGCGCTGTATTGGCGTAGGTTAAGACAGGTTCGTTGCATCGCCTGCCTCGCGGGTTGTCGCCAGTATTTGCTGGAAACCGAAGGGTCGTCGCCTCGCGCGCCGGCCCGCCGGCTCGACAAGAAGCGGACTTCGCGTCCCTGCGAGGAGACTACAGGTGGATCAATCCGACAGCCCTCCCTTGCTGGAGGTGGACGGGATCACGCTGGCGTTCGGCGGCATCAAGGCGCTGACCGGCGTGGGCTTTCGCGTGCAGCCAGGTTCCATCACCACCGTGATCGGACCCAACGGCGCCGGCAAGACCTCGCTGTTCAACACCATCTCCGGCTTCTACCATCCCGCCGCGGGCCAGATCCGTTTCCAGGGCGCCGATATCACGCGCAAGCCGGCGCCCGAGCGCGCCAGGCTGGGACTGGCCCGCAGTTTCCAGAATATCTCGCTGTTCCGCGGCATGACCGTGCTGGACAACATCAAGCTGGGCTGCCATGCGCACTTGCGCAGCAACGTGCTGGACGCGCTGTTTTACCTGGGCCGTGCGCGGCGCGAGGAAATGGCGCTGCGCGCCGAGATCGAGGAGCGCATCATCGATTTCCTGGAGATCGATCACATCCGCCACGCGCCGGTGTCGGCGCTGTCCTACGGCCTGCGCAAGCGCGTGGAACTGGCGCGGGCGCTGGCGATGCGGCCTAAGGTGCTGATGCTGGACGAGCCGGTGGCCGGGATGAACCGCGAAGAGACCGAGGACATGGCGCGCTTCATCCTGGACGCGCGCTCCGAATGGGGCGTGACGGTGCTGATGGTGGAGCACGACATGGGCATGGTCATGGACCTGTCCGATCATGTGGTGGTGCTGAACTTCGGCCAGGTGATCGCCGACGGCACGCCAGCGCAGGTGCAGGCCGATCCCGAGGTGATCAAGGCATACCTGGGCGCGGGCGACGTGGGCGACCTGCGCCGCCGCCTGCGGGAGGCGGCCTGATGGACGGGCTGTTCTTCCTGGAGGTGACGCTGGCCGGGCTGGGCAGCGGCGGCCTGTACGCGCTGGCGGCGCTGGCCTTCGTGATCGTCTACAAGGCGACCCGCGTGGTCAACATCGCCATCGGCGAATTCCTGATGATGGGCGCCTACGCGTTCTATGCCTTCGCCGCCGGCATGGAATGGCCGGTCTGGCTGGCCATCGCCGGCGCGGTGGCGGCCTCGGGCCTGCTGGGCGCGGTGGTCGAGCGCCTGACCATACGCCCGATGCTGGGCGAGTCGCCGATCTCGGTGTTCATGGTGACGGTGGGGCTGGCCTCGATCCTGGTGGGCGTGGTCGAGCTGGTCTGGACCGCCGACCAGCGGCGGCTGCCGGAGTTCATGCCGCGTTCGCCGGTGATGGTGGGCGAGGCGTTCGTGGCGCCCAAGGTGTTCTACGGCTTCTGGGTGGCGGCGGCGCTGATCCTGGTGGTGCTGGCGATATTCCGTTACTGGCGCGGCGGCGTGGCCCTGCGCGCCACCGCGGCGGACCAGGGCGCGGCCTATGCCATGGGCATCAATGTGCCGCGCGTGTTCTCGCTGGCCTGGGTGGCGGCGGGCGCGATCGCGGCGGTGTCGGGCGTGATCGTCGGCGCCATCGGCGGCATTTCCTCGTCGATGGGCGTGTTCGGCCTGTCGGTGCTGGTGGTGGTGATCGTGGGCGGCCTGGACAGCGTCGTCGGCGCGCTGGCCGGAGGCCTGTTCATTGGCGTGCTGGAGGCCTGGGCCGGCGCCTACCTGGGCGGCGAATACAAGCTGCTGGCTACTTTCCTGGTACTGGTGGCGGTGCTGATGGTCCGGCCTTACGGCCTGTTCGGCACCCGTGAAATCGAGAGGCTCTGAACCATGCGCATCGCGACCGCGAAACAGACCTACCAGGCGGACGAGGCGCTGTTCGATACGCACGTGCAGCGGCTCTGGCTGCTGTTCCTGGCGGCGGCGCTGGCGCTGTTTCCCTTCGTGGCCGACGCCTACTGGCTGTACCTGGCCTGCCTGGTGGCCATCAACGTGGCCAGCGCCACCGGGCTGAACATCCTGACCGGCTACACCGGATTGGTCAGCCTGGGACAGGCCGCCTTCATGGGCCTGGGCGCGTACACGGTGGCGGTGCTGGAGCAGCGGCTGGGCACGCCGGCGCTGCTCAACCTGCTGGCGGCCGGCGTGGTGGCGATGCTGGGCGGACTGGTGGTGGGCGTGCCGTCGCTGCGGGTGAAGGGGCTGTACCTGGCGATCTCCACGATCGCCGCATCCTTCATCGCGCACTTCATCTTCGCCAACTGGTCGTTCACCGGCGGCACCGCCGGCCTGCAGGTGCCGCCCGCGCGGCTGTTCGGGGTCGACCTGGACACCTCGTTCCGGATCTACTGGCTGATCGTGCCGCTGACCGCGCTGATGGTGCTGGGCGCGGCCAATCTGTTCCGCACGCGCATCGGCCGCGCCTTCATCGCCATCCGCGACCGCGACATCTCGGCCGAGGTGCTGGGCATCCGGCTGTTGCGCTACAAGCTGCTGTCCTTTGGCCTGTCCTCGTTCTACGCGGGCGTGGCGGGCGGCCTTTGGGCCTACTTCTTCCGCGTGGTCACGCCGGAGAGCTTTCCGCTGATCATGTCGATCTTCTTCCTGGCCGCCGTCATCGTGGGCGGCATGGGATCGATCCTGGGATCGATCCTGGGCGCGGCCTTCATGACCATGGTGCCCGAGATGCTCAAGCTGGTGGTGGGCTGGCTGCCGGTCGGCGGCGACGCGCTGAGCCTGATCTCGCCCGTGCGCACCATCGTATTCGGCCTGCTGATCGTGGGCTTCCTGATCTTCGAGCCGCTGGGGCTCGCGGAAATCTGGCGGCGAGTGCGCCGCTATTTTCACCTCTGGCCGTTCCGCACCTAGCCCGGACGCCGCAGACAAGCAGACTACAAGCAGACTACAAGCAGACCACAAGGAGACATCCCATGAAGCGCATCCCGACAGGCGGTTTGTTGAAATGGCTGGCCCCCTTGGGGCTGGCGGCGGCGCTGGCCGTCGCGCCCGCGGCCCAGGCCGAGGAAGACCTGGTGCTGGGCGGCTCGATCCCGCTGAGCGGCGTGTTCGCCTTCGCCGGCCAGGGCATCCACGCCGGCATCACCGACTACGTGAAGATCGTCAATGACCAGGGCGGCATCAAGGGCCGCAAGCTGCGCTACGTGCCGGAAGACACCGCCTACAAGGTCGATGCCTCGGTGGCCGCCTTCAAGAAGATCACCAGCCAGAACAAGGTCAACTTCTACTACGGCGATTCCACCGGCTTTTCCAAGACCATCAACGCCGAACTCAACCGCGCGGGCAACATCCTGATGACCGGCGCGTCCTTCGCCACCGAGTTGAACGACCCGGCCAAGTATCCGGCCCAGTTCATGCTGGGGCCGGACTACACCGAGATGTTCGGCATCCTGCTGCGCTACATCGCCAAGGAAAAGCCGGGCGCCAAGGTCGCCTTCGTGTATTCGGACACCGAGTTTGGCCGTGATCCCATCGCCAGCTCGCGCGCCGTGGCCGAGAAGCTGGGCCTGAAGGTGGCCACCGAGATCATGACGCCGCCGGGCAGCGTGGACGTGTCCACCGAGGTCATCAAGCTGCGCCGCGCCGATCCGGACTACACCATCTTCCACGGCTACGTGCTGGCGCCGATTCCGGAATTCGTCGGGCAGGGCAAGCGCATGGGCCTGAAGACGCAGTACATGGGCACCTTCTGGACCATGGACAATTCCACCGTGATGCAGATGGGCGAGGACGCCGAGGGCTTCATGGGCGTGATGCCTTACCGCTATTACTACGACCAGGCGGCCGACGCGCCCATGCTGAAGAAGATCCGCGAAATGCGGCCGCAGTACCAGAGCACGGGCTACATGCAGGGCTTCCTGGCCGCCATGCTGTTCACCGAGGCGGCCAAGCGCACGCTGGACGCGGGCAAGGACCTGAGCGCGGCCAACATGAAGGCGGCGCTGGACGGCATCAAGGACTTCGACACCGGCGGGCTGATCGGCGTGCCCATCAGCATGAAGGGCAATTCCATTCCCGTGGGCCGGATCTACCGCGCCGACGTGAAGCAGAAGCAGATGGTGCCGGCGTCCGACTGGATCGTGCTCAAGTAGGGTGGACGCGGCCATGATTCCGGGACAGGAAGCGCCGCGCGCGCTGCTGGACATCAACAACATCGAAGTCGTCTACAACAAGGCGGTGCAGGTGCTGCGCGGCCTGTCCCTGTCCGTGCCGGCCGGCGGCATCGTGGCGCTGCTGGGCAGCAACGGCGCGGGCAAGTCCACCACGCTCAAGGCTGTGTCGCGGCTGCTGGACCTGGAGGACGGCGCGCTGGTGGCCGGGCGCATCGCCTTCGACGGCGGCGACACCGCCGGCGCGCGGCCGCAGAACCTGGTGCGCGCGGGACTCGCGCACGTGATGGAGGGGCGGCGCGTGTTCGAGGACCTGAGCGTCGAGGAAAACCTGGTGGCCGCCACCTACGCGCTGACCGGGCGGCGCGACGCCAAGCCGGATTTCGACCTGGTGTACGGCTACTTTCCCCGGCTGCATGAACGGCGCAAGGGCCTGGCCGGTTACCTGTCGGGTGGCGAGCAGCAGATGCTGGCCATCGGCCGGGCGCTGATCGCGCAGCCCAAGCTCATGCTGCTGGACGAACCCTCGCTGGGCCTGTCGCCCATGCTGGTCGAGAACATCTTTTCCATCATCGCCCGCATCAACCGCGAGCAGGGCGTGGCCATGCTGCTGGTGGAGCAGAACGCTTCGGTGGCGCTGGCGGTGGCGCACTACGGCTACATCATGGAGACCGGCAAGGTGGTGATAGACGGCAGCGCCGACAAGCTGGCGGCGGACCCGGACGTGCGCGAGTTCTACCTGGGCGTGGGCGGCGCCGGCGAGACGCGCGGCTTCCGCGACATCAAGCACTACAAGCGCCGCAAGCGGTGGCTGTCATGAGCGGCGCGCGCGACCGCATGTCGGTGGTGGGCGAAGCGCGCCCGGCCCGGCCCGAGCTGACGCTGCCGCAGATGCTGCGCGAGCAGGCGCGGCGTCAGCCGGACGGGCTCGCCCTGCTCCAGAAGGAATTCGGCATCTGGAAGCCCAGCAGCTGGGCGGAATACTGGCGGCGCGCCTGCCGCGTCGGCCTGGGGCTGCGCGCGCTGGGCCTGGCGCCGGGCGGGCGCGTGGCCATCGTCTCCGAGAACCGCATCGAATGGCTGCTGACGCAGATGGGCGCGGGCGCGGTGGGCGCGGTCGCCGTGGGCGTGTACGCCACCAGCCCGGCCGAGGAAATGGGTTATGTGCTGGAACATGCCGACATCGAACTGGTCGTGTGCGAGGACCAGGAGCAGGTCGACAAGGTGCTGCAGGTTGCCGACCGTCTGCCGGGCCTGCGCCGCATCGTCGTGATCGAGACCAAGGGCCTGCGTTCCTATGCCGTCGCCGAGCGCGCGCGCATCGTCACCTTCGCGCAGGTCGAGGAAGACGGCCAGCGGCGCCAGGATCTCGAACAGGGGGCGCTGGATGCGGCGCTGGACGGCCAGCGCCTGGCCGATATCGGGCTGATGATCTACACCTCGGGCTCGACCGGCAAGTCCAAGGGCGCGATGCTGAGCTACCGCAACATGCGCGGCGTGGCCTGGGGCATCGCCGAGCGGCTGGAGATGGACGCGCGCAGCGTGCATCTTTCCTATCTGCCGCTGTGCCACGTGGCCGAGCAGATGCTGTCCACCTTCGTGCCGATCTATGTGGGATCGCAGGTGAATTTTGGCGAATCCATCCGCACCGTGCAGGAAGACCTGCGCGAGGTCGCGCCCTCGATCTTCCTGGGCGTGCCGCGCATCTGGGAAAAACTGCACGCGGCGATTTCCATCAAGATGCAGGAAGCCGGACGCCTGCAGCAATGGCTGTACCGGCGGGCGCTGGCGGCCTGCGCGCCGTTCCTGGAAAAGTCGCGCGCGCAATACAGCTGGCGCGAACGCTGGACCCATGCTCTGTGGTACTGGCTGGTGCTGCGCGCCTTGCAGAACTTCATCGGCCTGCGGCGCGTGCGCGTGGCGATGACCGGCGCGGCGCCGATTCCGCCCGACGTGGTGCGCTACTTCCGCAATCTCGGCGTGCCCTTGCTGGAGGTCTACGGCCTGACTGAGTCCACCGGCATGATCTTCGGCCAGCATCCCGACCGCGTCAAAGTGGGCACCGTGGGCGAGCCCATCGCCGGCGTGGGCTGGCGCGTCGGCGAATCCGGCGAACTCCAGGTGCGCGGCGACATGGTGTTCGAGGGGTACTACAAGAATCCGCAGGCCACGGCGGATACCGTGCGCGACGGCTGGCTGCACACCGGCGACGTGGTGGCGGTGCAGGGCGGGCGGGTGCGCATCGTGGATCGGATGAAGGACATCATGATCACCTCGGGCGGCAAGAACCTGACGCCGTCCGAGATCGAGAACGCGGTCAAGGGCAGTCCCTATGTGAAGGAGTGCATCGTGATCGCGGACGGACGCAAGTACGTGTCGGCGCTGGTGCAGCTGGAATTCGACACGGTCGGCAAATGGGCCGAGTCGCGCCGCATTGCCTTCACGCACTTCCGTTCGCTGGCCGAGCATCCGCAGGTGCGCGCGCTGGTCGAGCAGGAGATCGCGCGCGCCAACCAGGGCCTCGCGCCCGTGGCGCAGATCAAGCGATTCCACCTGCTGACCAAGGAACTGGATCACGACGACGGCGAGGTCACGGCGACCATGAAGGTGCGCCGCGCCAGCATCTACCGCGCTTACGCGCATGAAATCGAAACGCTCTACGCCGAGGAGAACGCGGCATGAATGAAGCGGTGATCGTGCAAGCCGTGCGCACGCCTTTCGGCAGGCGCGGCGGCGTCTGGGCCGATACGAGGCCGGATGACCTGTTGGCCGGCGCGGTGACGGGCCTGCTGCGGCGGGCCGGGCTGCCCGCCGAGCGGGTAGACGACCTGATCGCCGGCTGCGTCAGCCAGGCGGGCGAGCAGGGCGCCAACATCGGCCGCCTGGCCGCCATGCTGGCCGGCCTGCCGGAGACGGTGCCTGGCGTGTCGCTGAACCGCATGTGCGGGTCCAGCCAGCAGGCCGTGCACTTCGGCGCCCAGGCCATCGCCGCCGGCGACATGCGCTATGTGATCGCCGGCGGCGTCGAGAGCATGAGCCGCGTGCCCATGTTCCTGGACGTGACGCTGGGCCAGGGCGAGTTCCGGGGCTTCGACACGCTCAATCCCGCGTTGCTGCAACGCTATCCGCTGGTGCACCAGATCGAGAGCGCCGAACGCATCGCCGAGCACTGGGGGCTGACGCGCGCAGAGATGGACGACTGGGCGCGCCAGAGCCATGCGCGGGCCTGGGCGGCGGCAGGCTCCGGTTTGCACGATGAGTTGCTGCCTGCTCCCGCCGGCGCGCCGGCGCGCGACGAGGGCATCCGCGAATACACCGATCCGGCGCGCATGGCGGCGATGGCGCCGGCGCTGCGGCCACCGGGGCAGGGCGGTGTGACCGCGGCCAATGCCAGCCAGCTGTCCGACGGCGCCGCCGCCGTGCTGCTGGCCGACATGGACGCCGCGCTGGCCGACGGCCTGCGTCCGCTGGCGCGCTTCAAGGCGCGGGTGGCGATCGGCTCGGACCCGGTGTTGCAGCTGACCGGCGTGATCCCCGCCGCCGAGCGGGCGCTGGCGCGCGCCGGCCTGACGCTGCGCGACCTGGACTGGATCGAGATCAACGAGGCCTTCGCCAGCGTGGTGCTGGCCTGGCTGCGCGCCACCGGCGCCAATCCCGAGCGCGTCAATCCTTGGGGCGGCGCCATCGCGCACGGCCATCCGCTGGGCGCGACCGGCGCGGGCCTGATGGCCAAGATGCTGGCCGGGCTGCGCGCCATCGACGGACAGTTCGGCATGCAGCTGATGTGCATCGGCCACGGCATGGCCACGGCCACCATCCTGGAACGGCTGTAGCGGACATGGACAAGCGGGACGGCGATCCGGACACCCGCGGCGCGGCGCGCGACGAAGGCCCGGACTCCGCGCGCCGCCGCGAGGTGATCCTGACCGCCGGACGCCTGTTCCGCGAACACGGCTATGAACGCACCACGGTGCGCGAACTGGCGAAGGCCGTGGGGCTGCAATCGGGCAGCCTGTTCCATCATTTCCGCAGCAAGGAGGAGATCCTGGTCGCGGTGATGGACAACGGCATCCAGGAAGTGCTGGACCATGGCCGGCAGGCGCTGGCGCGCTATGCGGCGCCGGCGGACCGGCTGGCCGCGCTGTTCCGCGTGCATATGTGGAGCATGCTGCACGGCGCGGGCGGGGACGCGATGAATGCGCTGGTCTATGAATGGCGCAGCCTGTCGGCCTCCAGCCAGCATGGCGTCAAGGCCTTGAGCGATCTTTATGAAGGGATGTGGCAGGACGTGGTGGCCACGGCGGTGGACGCGGGCCTGCTGGCCGGCGATGCGCGCGTGATCAAGCGCTGCGTGCTGGGCAGCATGAATCTGACGGTGCAATGGTATCGGCCGGACGGTCGGCTGGCGCCGGATGCCTTCATCGAGGCGATGCTGCAGGCCTGCCTGCCGGCGCTGCCGGCGGGGGCGGGGGCATGGCCGTTGGCCGAGCCGCGTGCGTAGCGCGGCCTCAGCCCCTGCGCTTGAAGAACGCGCCCACGCCGCAAGCCACGGCCCGCGCCCGCAGGCA
>NZ_JAGTJY010000005.1:66683-78357 GCF_018195695.1 Achromobacter sp. Marseille-Q0513
GCGGGGGGGGGGTGCCCCGCGGGGGGGCGGGGCGGGCGCCGCGCGGCCGGGCGGGGCGGGGGGGGGGGGGGGCGGGGCGGGGGGCGGGGCGGCGGGGGGGGGGGCCCCCCGCCCCGGGCGGGGGAAGCCCGCCCCCCCGCCGCAGGCCGCGGCCGGCGCCAGCGGGCGGCCCGCCACGGGTAGCAGGTAGTCGGCCTGGCCGCGATAGCCGCCGCCGGTCACGCCGCCGGCCACCGCGCCCATCCACAGCACCGCGCTCATCAGCGAGGCCAGCAGCGACAGCGCGGCGCCGACGCACAGCGCGACGAAGGCCGGCTTGCGCCGCGCCGGCGCGGCGTGAAAGGCGCCGGCGGCCTGGCCGCGCCGGGGGTGCTTGATCAGGTAGACCCGTCCGGCGGCGACCGCCAGTAGCACCAGGATCTTGAAGAACATGGCGCGGCTCCCGGCCTCAGTCCTCGCGGCGCAGGTGCGGGAACAGGATCACGTCGCGGATGCTGGGGCTGTCGGTCAGCAGCATGACCAGGCGGTCGATGCCGATGCCGCAGCCGCCGGTCGGGGGCATGCCGTATTCCAGCGCGCGGATGTAGTCCGCGTCGTAGTACATGGCTTCCTCGTCGCCGGCGTCCTTGGCCTCGACCTGCGAACGGAAGCGCTCGGCCTGGTCCTCGGGGTCGTTCAGCTCGGAGAAGCCGTTGGCGATCTCGCGGCCCGTCATGAACAGCTCGAAGCGCTCGGTGATGCCCTCGCGCGTGTCGGACGCGCGCGCCAGCGGCGACACCTCGACCGGGTAGTCGATGATGTAGGTCGGGTTCCAGAGCTTGGCTTCGGCGGTTTCCTCGAACAGCGCCAGCTGCAGCGCGCCCAGGCCGGCGCGCGACAGCACCGGGCCGTCGGCGTCGGCGCCCAGCTTCTTCAGCTCGGCGCGCACGAAGGCGGCATCGTCCAGCTGCGCCTGGGTGTAGCCGGGCGCGTACTTGAGGATGGCTTCGCAGATGGTCAGGCGGTCGAAGGGCTTGGACAGGTCCAGCTCGCGCTCTTGATAGGTGAGCACGGCGCTGCCGGTGGCCGAGATGGCGGCCTGGCGGATCAGCTCTTCGGTGAAGTCCATCAGCCAGCGGTAGTCCGCGAAGGCCGCGTAGAACTCCATCATCGTGAATTCAGGGTTGTGGCGCGGGCTGACCCCTTCGTTGCGGAAGTTGCGGTTGACCTCGAACACGCGCTCGAAGCCGCCCACGATCAGGCGCTTGAGGTACAGCTCGGGCGCGATGCGCAGGAACATTTCCATGTCCAGCGCATTGTGGTGCGTGACGAAGGGCTTGGCCGCGGCGCCGCCCGGGATCGGGTGCAGCATCGGCGTTTCCACTTCCAGGAAGCCGGCGTTCAGCATGAACTGGCGGATGCTGCCCACGGCCTTGCTGCGCGCCTCGAAGGTGCGGCGCGTGGCGTCGGTCATGATGAGGTCGACGTAGCGCTGGCGGTAGCGCAGTTCCTGGTCGGCCACGCCGTGGAACTTGTCCGGCAGCGGGCGCAGAGACTTGGACAGCAGGCGCGCGGTGGTGGCGTGCACCGACAGCTCGCCCTTGTTGGTCTTGAAGACCGACCCCTCGATCGCGATGATGTCGCCGATGTCCCATTGCTTGAACGCCGCGTACACGTCCTCGCCCAGCGCGCCGCGTTCCAGGTAGATCTGGATGCGGCCGCTGCTGTCCTGCAGCGTGGCGAAGCTGGCCTTGCCCATGACGCGCTTGAGCATCATGCGTCCGGCCACCTTGACGATGACGGGGTTGGCGGCCAGGGCTTCCTGCTCCTGGCCGTCGTACTTGTCGTGCAGCGCGGCGGCGCGGGCGTCGGGAACGAAGTCGTTGGGGTACGCGACCCCGGTTTCGCGCAGTTTGGCCAGCTTGGCGCGCCGTTCGGCGATCAAGCGGTTTTCATCCTGGGCGGTGGCCGGAGCGGTCGTGTGGTCGGTCATGGTTGGGGATCAGTCGTAATTGCGGATGTCGTCGATTTCAGTCGTGCCGAAATCGTCGCGATCCAGGTAGGCGAGGATGCGGGTGGCCACGTTGGCGGGCGAGGACAGCTTGCCGGTGGCGTGGAATTCCTGGAACTTGGACAGCGCGGGGAAATGCGCCGGGTCGCTGGAGCGGATCGCGACCTGCATGTCGGTGTCGACGATGCCGGGCGCCAGCGAGACGATGCGCGCGCCGGTCTCGCCCTGTTCCTGCTTGACCACGCGCGAGTACATGTCCAGCGCCGCCTTGGTGGCGCAGTACACGCCCCAGCCGGCGTTGGGATTGCGGCCCGCGCCCGAGGAGATGTTCAGCACGCGGCGGTCGGCCGGAAGGTCCTCGATCGCGGCCAGGAAGCGCGCGGTCAGCAGCATGACGGCGGTGACGTTCAGGTTGAAGGCCGAGGCGATGGCCTGGCCGTCGATCAGCGCGTCGGTGCCGGACACCGGATGCACCGTGCCCGCGTTGTTGATCAGCAGGTAGCGCTTGGCGTCGCGCGGCAGCGCGGCGCAGATCCGCTCGGCGGCCTGTTCCGCGGCGCCCAGGTCGGACAGGTCCACGGACAGCTGCTCCAGCTGCGCGTCCTGGGCGCGCGCGTGCGCGGCCAGCTCGGGATCCTCGCGGCGGGCCAGCGTGATCAGGCGCGTGCCCGGTTTGGCCAGCTGGCGCGCCATGGCGGCGCCGATGCCGCGCGAGGCGCCGGTGAGGATGGCGACGGTGTGAGTCATTCAGGGACCTCCGGATGCGATCGATGTAAGGGACGGGCCGCTCAGACGCCTTGCTTCAGGCTGGCCTGGATGAACGGGTCCAGGTCGCCGTCCAGCACCTTCTGGGTGTTGGAGATTTCCACGTTGGTGCGCAGGTCCTTGATGCGGCTCTGGTCCAGCACATAGGAACGGATCTGGTGGCCCCAGCCCACGTCGGTCTTGGAGTCTTCCAGCTTCTGCTGTTCGGCCATGCGGTTGCGCATTTCCAGCTCGTAGAGCTTGGACTTCAGCATCTGCATGGCTTCGGCGCGGTTGCGGTGCTGCGAACGGTCGTTCTGGCACTGCACCACGATGCCGGTCGGCATGTGCGTCAGGCGCACGGCCGAGTCGGTCTTGTTGATGTGCTGGCCGCCGGCGCCGGACGCGCGGTAGGTGTCCACGCGCAGGTCGGCCGGATTGACCTCGACCTCGAAGGAATCGTCGACCTCGGGGTAGACGAACACGCTGGCGAAGGAGGTGTGGCGGCCGCCCGACGAGTCGAACGGGCTCTTGCGCACCAGGCGGTGCACGCCGGTCTCGGTGCGCAGGTAGCCGAAGGCGTACTCGCCCTCGATCTTGATGGTGGCGGACTTCAGGCCCGCGACTTCACCTTCGGATTCTTCCAGCACTTCGGCCTTGAAGCCCTTGCGCTCGGCGTACTTCAGGTACTGGCGCAGCAGCATCGAGGCCCAGTCCTGCGCTTCCGTGCCGCCGGCGCCGGCCTGGATGTCCAGGAAGCAGTTCAGCGGGTCGGCCGGGTTCGAGAACATGCGGCGGAATTCCAGCGCTTCCAGCTTTTCCTGGAAGCCGTTGGCGTCCAGCTCGATCGATTCGAGGGTGGCGTCATCGTCGTCCGAGGCGGCCAGCTCGAACAGCTCGTTCGAGTCGGACAGGCCGCTGCCCAGCGCGGTCAGCGTTTCCACCACGTCTTCCAGGGCTTTCTTTTCACGGCCCAGGTCCTGGGCGTGCTTGGGGTCGTTCCAGACCGAGGCGTCTTCCAGCTCGGCGTTTACGACTTGCAGGCGTTCGGCTTTGGCATCGTAGTCAAAGATACCTCCGTAGAGCCTGTTCGCGCTCCGCGTAGTCGGCGAGGCGGGCGGCGAGCTGGTTCTGACGTTCGGCTTCCATGATTGATCCTATCTTGATGACTTTTGTGCGAAACCGAACATTTTACCGTGGTTGGGGCGGAGCTGCGGGCGGAATGCGGAGGAAGGGGACGGATGAGGGAGCGGGGCGCGGGTCCGGCCCTCCGGCGCGGGCGGCCTGAAGGGGGGCTAGGGGTTTGCACGAGGTCCGGAGGATTGTTCAGCTTTCTGTCAATCGACGGGTTCTAGGCTGGCGTGGCGCCGGCCGCTCCCAAGGCGGAACCGGCGCGCCGCCAGGCTGGCCGGCCGCCAGCCGCATCCCGACAGAGGACAGGAGACTAGCAATGGAAAACACCATGGCCCCCGGCACGGCGCCGGCGGTTCCGGCGTCAGAGGAAGACCGGATCTACCGCAAGGTGGGGTGGCGGCTGGTGCCGCTGCTGGTGGTCTGCTACGTCGTGGCCTATCTGGACCGCGTCAACGTGGGCTTCGCCAAGCTGCAGATGCTGCAGGAACTGCAATTCAGCGAGACGGTGTACGGGCTGGGCGCCGGGATCTTCTTCATCGGCTACTTCCTGTTCGAGATTCCCAGCAACATCATCCTGCACAAGGTCGGGGCGCGCGTCTGGATCGCGCGCATCATGATCACCTGGGGCATCATTTCCTCGTGCATGATGTTCGTGACCAGCGTGCACATGTTCTATGCACTGCGCTTCCTGCTGGGCGCGGCCGAGGCGGGCTTCTTCCCCGGCATCATCCTGTACCTGACCTACTGGTATCCGGCCGCGCGGCGCGGGCGCATCACCACCTTCTTCATGACGGCCGTACCCATGTCGGGCCTGATCGGCGGACCGATCTCGGGCTGGATCATGAACACCTTCCACGGCGACCACGGCCTGTCGGGCTGGCAG
Source organism: Achromobacter sp. Marseille-Q0513 (assembly GCF_018195695.1). NCBI lineage: Bacteria > Pseudomonadati > Pseudomonadota > Betaproteobacteria > Burkholderiales > Alcaligenaceae > Achromobacter > Achromobacter sp. Marseille-Q0513. Next base: position 71,435 of record NZ_JAGTJY010000005.1, read on the forward strand.
TGGCTGTTCCTGCTGGAAGGCATCCCCTCGGTCATCATCGGCGTGCTGGTGCTGCTGTGGCTGGACGACCGCATCAACAAGGCCAAGTGGCTGACCGCCAATGAAAAGGCCGTGCTCATCCGCAACATCGCCGCCGAGGAGCAGCACAAGGAAGACCCGCCGATCCGCGCCGCGCTGGCCAAGCCGCGCGTCTGGGCCATGGCGCTGATCTACTTCTCATTCGTGATGGGCCTGTATGGCGTGGGCTTCTGGATGCCGACGCTGATCAAGGCGACCGGCGTGCAAAGCCCGCTGGCCATCGGCCTGTTGACGGCGGTGCCCAACCTGTTCGCGGTCATCGGCATGATCCTGATCGCGCGCAACTCCGACCGCAACCGCGAACGCCGCTGGCACGTCGCCATTCCGGCGCTGTTCGGCGCGCTGGGCCTACTGTTCTCGGCGGTGTGGAGCGGCAACACCGTCCTGGCCATCGTCGCGCTGACGGTTGCCAACATCGGCATCTGCACCGTGCTGCCGCTGTTCTGGAGCCTGCCGACCGCGCTGCTGGGCGGCACCGCCGCCGCGGCCGGCATCGCGCTGATCAACTCGGTGGGTAACCTGGCCGGCTTCGTCAGCCCCTACCTGGTCGGCTGGCTCAAGGACATGACAGGCACCACCAACACCGGCCTGTACATGCTGGCCGGCTGCCTGGTGGTCGGCGCATTGGTGGCGCTCGCGCAGCCCGCCAAGCTGGTCAATAAGTAGACAGCGCCAAGCCGCGGGCAAGGCCACATCCAGCCTGCCCGCGGCAACCGCATTCCAGCGAAAGACGCTCGCCCCCAGACCGGGGCCACGCGGAGCCGGCTTTGCCGGTCCGCAGTGGCGCCCCCTTGAGGGGGGAGCGCGTAGCGCTCGGGGGTGGGCCTACTATTCAGCGTGCTCGATGACCAGCTGCACCGACACCATCCCGTTCCACACGTTCTGCTCCAGCCGGTAGGCCACCTGGATGCGTTCGGGCAGCGACTGGTCATGGCCGAACCAGATGGCGTCGAAGCGCTGCTGGCCGCGTTCCAGCGACAGCTTCAGGTGCTTCTCGCCGACCAGGCGCTGGTTGCGCACGGTGAATTCGTCCAGGAACAGGGGCGCGGCGAAGCCGGCGCCCCAGACCTGCTGCTGCAGCAGGCCGGCCACTTCCGCGTTGGCGTAGCCCGATTCCAGCGAACCGTCGGTCTCGATGACGGGCTCGAACGAATCGCGTCCGGTCAGCTCGCGCACCGCGGCTTCGAAGGCCGGGGCGAAGGCGGCGAAATCGTTGCGGCCCAGCGTCAGGCCGGCCGCCATGGCGTGGCCGCCGAACTTGCGGATCAGGTCGGGGTGGCGCTTGGACACCAGGTCCAGCGCGTCGCGCAGGTGCACGTCGGGAATCGAGCGGCCCGAGCCGCGGATCTCGTCATCGCCGGCCGGCGCGAAGGCCAGCGTCGGACGCCAGAATTTTTCCTTCAGGCGCGAGGCCACCAGGCCGACCACGCCCTGGTGCCAGCCCGGGTCGAACACGCAGACCGTGGCGCCGGCGGCGGCGTTGGGTTCTTCCATCGCGGCCAGCGCCTGTTCGCGCATCTCGGCCTCGATGGTGCGCCGTTCGCGGTTGATGTTGTCCAGCTCGCGCGCCATCTCCAGGGCCTGCGCCTCGTCGTCGGTGGTCAGGCAGGCGAGGCCCAGGCTCATGTCGGCCAGGCGTCCGGCGGCGTTGATGCGCGGACCCAGCGCGAAGCCCAGGTCGAAGCCATTGGCGCTGCGCGGCTCGCGGCCGGCCACGGCGAACAGGGCGCGCAGGCCCGGTTGCAGGCGGCCGGCGCGCATGCGCTGCAGGCCCTGCGTGACCAGCAGGCGGTTGTTGGCGTCCAGCTTGACCACGTCGGCCACGGTGCCCAGCGCCACCAGGTCGGACCGCGCGTCCAGCCTGGGCCCGCCGTCGGCCGCGTAGACGCCGCGGCGGCGCAGCTCGGCGCGCAGCGCCAGCATCATGTAGAAGATCACGCCCACGCCGGCCAGGTTCTTGGACGGAAAGCCGCAGCCGGGCTGGTTGGGGTTCACGATGGCCAGCGCGTCGGGCAGCGTGTCGCCCGGCAGGTGGTGGTCGGTGATGACCACGCCGATGCCGGCGGCATTGGCGGCGGCCACGCCGTCGACGCTGGCGATGCCGTTGTCCACCGTGATGATGATGTCGGGCTTGCCGTTGCGATGGGTCACGGCCAGGTCGACCACGGCCGGCGACAGGCCGTAGCCGGTCTCGAAGCGGTTGGGCACCAGGAAGTCCACGTCCGCGCCCATGGCCGACAGCGCGCGCAGCCCGACCGCGCAGGCGGTGGCGCCGTCGCAGTCGTAGTCGGCCACGATCAGCAGGCGGCGGCCGGCCTGGATGGCATCGGCCAGCACGCCGGCGGCGTGCGCCGAATGGGTCAGGCCGGCCGGCGGCAGCAGCGCGGGCCAGGCCAGCTTGGTCTGGTCGGGATGCGTGACGCCGCGCGCGGCCCACAGCCGCGCCAGCAGGGGATGGATGCCCGAGGCCTGCAGGGCGCGCAGCGCGTCCTGGTTGGCGGGGCGTACGGTCAAGCGGGGTGAGACCACCAGGCGCTCCAGTTCTTCTTGGGCGCGGGCAGCCAGCTGAGCAGGCCGCCGCGCGGTTTCAGGGTGAGGGCGACGCTGCGGTCGTCGCCCAGCAGCAGCAGTTTGGTCGGGGCGTCGGGCAGGCCTTGCTTGCCGGACCGGGCGCGCAGCTGCGCGTCCAGCGCGGGCAGCGCGTCCAGCCAGGCGGCCCAGTCGCCCGCGCGTTGCGGCGCGTCCAGGCCGTCCAGGATCAGCTCCTGTCCGGGCGGCGCGATGCGCCAGGGGCGGGCGCCGCCGTACAGCCAAAGCGCGTTGACCGGCGCCACGCCGCGCGCGGCGCGCGCCTCGTTGACCGGATGGTCGTGCCAGGCCATCTGTATTTCATTGAGCAGCCGGCGCCACGGACGGGTTTCGGCGTCCTGCTTCCACCAGTCGTTCAGCCTGCGGCCGGCCACGGCCAGCGGGCTGGCGGTGGCCGGCCGCAGGCCTTCGGGCAGGCGCAGGCGCCAGCGGCGCGCGTCCAGCGGCTCGGCCGCGAAGCCGGTGCCGTCGAACAGCGGCCGGACGGTGTCGTACAGCGCGGCGCTTTCCTCGGCGCGCAGGTCCATTTGGTCCGGATCGGCCAGCATGGCCTGGTCCGCGCCCAGCGCCAGGTGCGCCAGTTCGGCCAGCCAGACCGGCTCGCCGTCCTGGGGCTGGTCCTGCGCCAGCAAGGGGCCCAGGCCGGCGCCCAGGGGCAGGCCGGCCTCGGGCTGGTGGCCGGCGCGGCGCAGTTGCCAGGCTTCGAAGGCGGTGCAGCCGTGCGCGCGCAGGTCGTAGGGTTCGGCGCGCGCGGCGCCGGCCTGCAGCCAGACGTGCAGCGCGGGGGCGCGCTCGGGCAGCAGCTTGGCCAGCTCGGCGGCCACGGGGAGGGCGGGCAGGGCGCCCGGTATCACGATCAGCATGGGCGGGATTGTAGTCTGGCGATGCCGGGAACTAAGGCCGACCGGCGCCTGCCATAGGTGGATACGCCTGGTCTTGGAACCGCACATCCGCGGCCCCGATTTCCTGGCCGTTAATGCAATAATGCGCTCGTGCTGAAAATACCCTACGAATTCTGGATCGGCGCCCGCTATGCCGGGCTGGCCCGGATCCGCCAGCGACGCGGCCGCCGCGATCGCTTCATCTCCTTTGTCGCCGCGAGTTCGATGGCGGGCATCGCGCTGGGCGTCGCCGCCCTGATCGTGGTGCTGTCGGTCATGAACGGCTTCCAGAAGGAAGTGCGCGACCGCATGCTGTCGGTGCTGCCGCACATCGAGCTCTACATACCCGGCGCCGCGCCCGAGCGCGTGCTGGACCAGTGGCAGCAGTACGCCGACGCCGCCAAGAAGAATCCCGCCGTCAAGGCCGGCGCGCCCTTCGTGGCGGCGCAGGGCATGCTGGTGCGCGGGCAGGCGCTGCGCGGCGTGCAGGTGCGCGGCATCGATCCCGCCACCGAGGGCGGCGTGTCCGACCTGCCCAGGCAGATGGTCACGGGCAAGCTGTCCGACCTGAAACCGGGCGGCTTTGGCGTGGTGCTGGGCAATGAGCTGGCCGACGGCATGGGCGTGAAGGTCGGCGATACGCTGATGATGATGGCGCCGCAAGGCTCGATCAGCCCGGCCGGCTTCGCCCCGCGCATGCGCCAGTTCACCGTGGTGGGCGTGTTCTCCTCCGGCCACTACGAATACGATTCCTCGCTGGCCTTCGTCGACGACGAGGACGCCGCCCGCGTGTTCCGCGACAGCGGCACGGCCGGCGTGCGGCTGCGCGTGGCCGACATGCAGAAGGCGCCCGAGGTGGCCGCCGAGCTGGCCCAGGTGCTGCCGCCCTACATGATGGCCAGCGACTGGTCGCGCAACAACCGCACCTGGTTCGCCGCGGTCAAGACCGAAAAGCGCATGATGTTCCTGATCCTGGCGCTGATCGTGGCGGTGGCCGCGTTCAACCTGCTGTCCTCGCTGGTGATGGCCGTCAAGGACAAGCAGTCCGACATCGCCATCCTGCGCACGCTGGGCGCCGGGCCAGGCGAAGTGGCGCGCATTTTCCTGGTGCAGGGGGCGCTGATCGGCGTCATCGGCACGCTGCTGGGCGTGGCAGGCGGCATCGTCATCGCCTACAACGTGGACGTGATCGTGCCCTTCATCGAACGCCTGCTGGGCGTGCAGTTCCTGCCGCGCGAGGTGTATTTCATCAGCGCCTTGCCGTCCGACCCGCAGGTCAGCGATATCGTCACCATCGGCCTGACCTCGCTGGTGCTGTCGCTGCTGGCGACGCTGTATCCCAGCTGGCGCGCCTCGCGCCTGCAACCCGCACAGGTGCTGCGCCATGATTGATTCCGCCACCCCCGCGCTGCAGGCCGATCAGCTGGTCAAGTTCTACGACGAAGGGCCGACGCGCATCGACGTGCTGAACAACGTCAGCCTGACCGTGGCGCGCGGCGAGATGGTCGCCATCGTCGGCGCCTCGGGCTCGGGCAAGAGCACGCTGCTGCACATCCTGGGCCTGTTGGACGTGCCGTCCAGCGGCTCGGTCTCGGTGGACGGCAAGCTGGCCGTCGGCCTGTCCGAGGCGCGCAAGAGCGCGCTGCGCAACCAGAGCCTGGGCTTCGTCTACCAGTTCCACCATCTGCTGCCGGAATTCTCGGCGCTGGACAATGTCGCCATGCCGCTGATCGTGCGGCGCCAGGACCGCGAACTGGCCCGCGCCGCCGCGCGCGAGGTGCTGGGCATGGTCGGCCTGGCCGCGCGCGAAGAGCATTATCCCGGCCAGCTTTCCGGCGGCGAGCGCCAGCGCGTGGCGCTGGCGCGGGCGCTGGTGACGCGGCCGGCCTGCGTGCTGGCCGACGAGCCCACCGGCAACCTTGACCGCCATACCGCGCACAATATGTTCGAGCTGCTGTCGCGCGTGAACCGGGAGTCCGGCACGGCCTTCGCCATCGTCACGCACGATCCGGAGCTGGCGGCGCGCGCCGACCGCCAACTGCTGATGGAAAACGGCCGCCTGGTTTCGGGCTGATCGTTTTCGCGCCGCGAGTCCGGGCGGACGCCGCTTGCGCGTCCGATGGACTTGCAGGCGCGCCTTCCGGGCAGGCGCGGGCGCACAATGCCCACCAGGAGCCCGCGCATGCTGATCGACACCCATTGCCATCTTGACGCCGCCGAATTCGACGCCGACCGGCCCGAGGTGGCCGCGCACGCGCTGGCGGCCGGCATCGGCGCCATCGTGATCCCCGCCGTCGAACGCGCCAACTTCGGCGTGGTGCGCGACCTGGCCCGGCGCACCGCCGGCGGCGCCTATGCGCTGGGCATCCATCCGCTGTACGTCGAACGCGCGGACGAGGGTGATCTTCGGGCTTTGCGCGAGGCTGTACAGGACGCGCTGGATGATCCGCGCTTCGTCGCCATCGGCGAGATCGGGCTGGATTTCTTCGTGCCGGAGATCGCCTCCGGCGCGCCGCGCGAGCGCCAGGAACATTTTTACGCGGCCCAGCTGGCGCTGGCCGCCGAATTCGGCCTGCCGGTGCTGCTGCACGTGCGCAAGTCGCAGGACATCCTGCTCAAGCACCTGCGCCGCCATGGCCGCATCGGCGGCATCGCCCATGCCTTCAACGGCAGCGCGCAACAGGCGCAGGCCTTCGTCGACCTGGGTTTCGCGTTGGGCATGGGCGGGGCCATGACCTACGAGCGGGCATTGCAGATCCGCCGCCACGCCACCGACATGGCGCTGGAGCATCTGGTGCTGGAAACCGACGCGCCGGACATTCCGCCTGCCTGGCTGCATCCGCCCGACCGGCGCAACCGGCCGGGCGAGCTGGCGCGCATCGCGGACACGCTGGCGCAACTGCGCGGGCTGACGCCGGAGCAGGTGGCGGGGGCGACGACGGCCAATGCCTTGCGGGTGCTGCCCAGGCTGGCGGACGGGATTCGGGACAGCCGCGACTGAAGGCTTGCTCGCGGCGTGGCGGCCGAGGGCCTGGAGCCCGGACCGTCAGACAGGCGAGGCTTGCCGTCTCAATCCGTCGCCAGCGGCAGCTCGATGCGCACGCTCAACCCCTGCGGCTGCACATTGCTGGCCGAGATCAGGCCCTTGTGGGCGGCCACGGCGGCCAGGGAGAGGAACAGTACCAGGCAGGGGGAGCTGCCCGCCATGGCGGCGGCCGAGGGGAGGGGGGAGAAGGGGGAGAAGAGAGAGGGAAGGGGAGGAAGGGGGAGGTGGGGGGGGGGGGGAGGGTGAGTGAAGTGAAAGGGTGTGATCCCGGCCAGAAGGAGGAGGGGGAGGGAGAGGGAAGGAGGGGGGGAAGGGAGAGGGGGGGGGAG